>DATGGJ010000678.1:0-4010 GCA_035308585.1 Terriglobales bacterium | reverse complement strand
CGCTCCACCTCCGGACTGATGAGGGCTGAGGCCGCCAGACCGAACATGGCCAGATCTTCCCGGGGCAGATAAATGCGGCTCATAGCCGCATCTTCCTTCACGTCGCGAATGATGTTGGTCAACTGGAAGGCCACGCCGCACTGCTCCGCCAGCTTTTCCGCGGCGGCGTCCTCATACCCGAATATGCGGATGCAGATGAGCCCCACCACCGAAGCCACGTGATAACAGTACTGATAGAGCTGGTCGAAGGTCTGGAAGGAAAGCCTGAGCCCAGGTCCGTCCAGAGTTTCACGCACATCCATGGCCGTGCCCTCAACCAGGGCATCGAGCAGTTCCGGCCTGATCTTGAAGACGCGCACCGTATCCGCCAGTGCCAGCAAGACGGGCTCGTCGCTCACCCCGCCGGCCAGCACCGAGTGCATCTGGCCGCGCCAGTCCGCCAGCTTCCGCAGTCGCTCTTCCGGGAGCCGGCCGGGATCATCGCTAAGATCGTCGCAATGGCGCATGAAGGCGTACACGGCGCTCAGGGCGTCGCGCTTGTGCCGGGGCAGGGCCATGAAGGCGTAATAAAAATTCTTGGCGGCGGAGCGGGCAATGCGGCGGCAGACGCTGTAGGCGGTGTTCAGCTGGGATTCGGTCGCCGCCGCGGGCACGGCCTGGTCGCTGGCGCTCATAGCAGTTTCCGCAATCCGGCGCGGCCCACCAGCGCCAGCTTGCGCCCTTTGGAGATCACCGGCCGCCGGCGCAGCACATCGTAACCCTGGCGCTCGATGGCATCCAGAATCGCGAGGCCGCCCCGGCTGAACAGCTCAATGTCAATCGCCAGTTCCGAATCTACTTTTTGGGCCAGCGGCAAGCCTTTGTGGAACCATTCGCGCGCGCGCCCCACCTGGAAGCGCATAAGCTCCAGAAACTGCGGCGTGGCGCGCCGCTCCGCGATGTCAGTCTCGCTCACGCCGAAGCGGCGCAGGTCTTCCAGGGGCAGGTAGATGCGTCCCTTGCCGTGATCCACGGCCACATCCTGCCAGAAATTAGCCAGTTGCAGCGCGGTGCAGGTGTAATCGGAAAGCTGTTGCCGCTCGCTATCGCGATATCCGCAGGCATACAGAACCAGGCGGCCCACCGGGTTGGCGGAGTAATGGCAGTAGCCCAGCACATCCTCAAAAGTTTCGTAGCGGCTGACGCGCTGGTCCTGGCGGAAAGCCGTGAGCAGGTCGGCAAACGGCTGCCGGGGAATATCGCAGGCGCGAATGGTTTCCCGCAAGGCTATGAACACGGGATGGCGCGGGGCGAGCGGGTTACGCGGCCCTGGTTCCGCATGCAGCTCCTCCACATTTTTTTGGATATCGGGCGCCGCCGCTTCCACCAGGGTGAGGTAAGTGGCATTGAGCTCAGCTTCCCACTCATCCAGCAATTGCAGAGCGTCTTGCGCCCTGCCCACCTCGTCGCCCAGGTCGTCGGAAATTCGGCAGTACGCGTAAATGCTGTAGAAGTGCGGCCGCAGGCGCTTGGGCAGGAACCAGGTGGCGACAGAAAAATTCTCGTAATGGCGGCGCGCCAGACGCTCGCAATATGCCAGCGCTTCCCGCAGCGACGGCGCCACCGGGGGAATGGCGTATTCCGGCGGCAGCGCCCGCCAGCCGGGAGCGTCGCTGGCGGCGACAGACTGGGAGCCGTGGCTGGCTATGGATGGCATAAAGCTGCGGTCCCCAGTCGTCAATTGCGCCCTAGTGCCCGGGGATGATGGCGGTCTTGATGTCGCCGTTGCGGTTCAGCATGTGGTGCAGCACCTGCTGCAAACGCGAAAGCGGCGCCTCTCCGGTGATGTAATCGTTGCCTCGGATTTTGCGTTCCGCGATCAGGGCGAAGGCCCGCCGCACCGTCTCCGGCGTGTGATGGAAGGTAGCCTTCAGCGTAATCTCGGAGTAGTGCAGCCGGTTGGTGTCCAACGGCACCTTGGTGCCGCTGGCGCAGCCGCCGAAGAAGTTCACGGTGCCGCCTTTGCGCACCATCTCCACCGCCCATTCCCAGGCCTGAGGCCGGCCCACTGCCTCCACCACAATGTCTGACCCGCGCTTCTCGCGCGTGAGCACGCGTACCGCCTCCACCGCATCCGCCACCTTGGTGATCTGCACCACGTCGTTGGCGCCCATGCGCTTGGCCGCCTGCACCTGTGAATCGCGCTTGACCACCGATATCACATTGCAGCCGGTCAGGCGCGCCACCTGCACAAACATCATGCCGATGGGCCCGCCCCCGATTACCGTAACCGTGTCGCCGATTTCAGGCTTGGTTTCATGCAGGCCGCGCAGCACGCAGGCCAGCGGTTCGGTCATGGCGGCTTCTTCGAAGCTCACCCCCGCCGGCATGGCCAGCATGTTGGATTCGACAATGCGCCGCGGAATGCGAATGTACTCGGCGTAGGCCCCATTGTTGAACAGCAGGTCCTCGCACAGGTTCTCCTGGTGCTTGGAGCAATAGAAACAGGCCTGGCAGGGCGCGGAGTTCAGCGCCACCACCCGCATGCCTTTGCGAAACCACTTCACGCCCGGCCCCACTTGCTCAATTACACCCGCCAATTCGTGGCCAAACAGCGCCGGCGGAACGATCATGCGCGCGTGGTAACCGCGCTGATAGACCTTCAGATCGGTGCCACAGGTGAGCGCCACCTGCACCTTGATCAGCACCTCGCCTTCCCCAACCCGGGGAATGGGTACCTGCTCAATCTTGACGTCCTCTTTACCGTAGAGGACCGCCGCTGTCATCTTACCGTTCACTCTCAGTGTCCTTCCCATGCGCTGCCCGGCTGAATGACGATCTTCAGCGAATCCGCTTGGGGATGAGCAGCTAAATTGAGGGCTTCCAGGCTCTGCTCCAGGGAGAAGCGGTGGCTGATCAGCCCTTCCAGGTTCATTTCCCGGCTGAAAACAAAACGCACCGATTCCTCCTGCAGATCCACAGAAGCGCTATACGAACCCAGCAATGTTTTTTCGTCCACGCAGACCGCGGCTGGGTCAATCACCGTCTCGCCATGCACCGTCTGCGCAAACAAGAGCACCCGCCCGCCCGGACGACAGGCGTCCATGGCGGACCGAATCAGCTTGTTGCCCCCTACTGCCAGGATGACTGCGTCGGCCCCACGCCCCTCGGTGAGTTCCCGCACTCGCGAAACCAGATCGGTCTGCGAAGCGTTTACCGTTTCCTGTAGGCCGAATATCTTAGATATTCTAAGCCTCTGGGGAAACAAATCGGTAGTTATTACCCTTGCCCCTGCCCGCTTGGCCAATGAGCCCAGAATGATGCCGATGGCCCCTTGTCCGATAACTACCACCGTTTCACCCGCTTGCAGGCGCAGTGTTTCAATCCCTTTTTGGCACGTGTTCACTGGCTCAACAAAACAGGCCTGCTCAAACGAGACCTCGCTGGGGATGCGCACGACTCCGCGCTCCACAATCCAATCCATGACCCGGACATATTCGGAAAATCCGCCGCCGCTGGGCTCATAGCCCGCCGTGCAGCCCACTTTTTTGTACACCGGACACTGGGCAAATACCTTTTGACGGCAGTAGTAGCACTCCCCACAGGGAATATGGTGAAACGCCATTACCCGGTCGCCGATCTCGAATCCGGTGACGCCCGCGCCCGCGGCCGCCACCACGCCCGCGGTTTCATGGCCAAAAATGCGGGGCGCGGAATGGGAGCCGGTGGCAATCTTCTTCAAATCCGTACCGCAGATGCCGCAGGTGTGCACCCGGATGAGCAGCTCTCCGGCCCTGATTTCGGGCACGGGCACGGTCTCCAGCCGAACGTCTTCCCTGCCGTGGTAGACAGCCGCCCGCATGGTGGCGGGGATCGCTTCCCGCCCCTGCTTCACTGTAAATTGGCCCGCTACTGCCATCAGTGTCGTCCCGTTCCCATGGGATGAAGTTCCGCCTCGCCTACTCCGACGTTGGAAGCTGGCTGGTTGTACCATTCCAGCCAGGCGCACAATGCGTCGGCGGCACGCTCGC
>DATGGJ010000677.1:0-2316 GCA_035308585.1 Terriglobales bacterium | reverse complement strand
GGGCGTACGACCCAGTAGCCAATTCCCAGGCCAAAGCGGAACTGGAAGCGGTGCGCTATTGCGACTCCGCCTACGCCGTGGCCGAAGGCGTGGACGCGCTGGTGGTGGGCACGGGCTGGCCGGAATTTCGCGACCTCGACTTTGCCCGCATCAAGCGCCTGCTCAAGAAGCCCATCATCGTGGATACTAAGAATTTGCTCGATGGTCCCAGCCTGCGGCTGATGGGATTTCAATACATCGGCGTTGGCCGGCGGTAGAGGTCTCACGGCGCAGCGGAGTCTCGCCGGCTGTCGTGCGGGCATCGCCCTCGGTTTTTCCTCACAGGACCAAAGCGTCCACTCCAGCTCGTGCCCTACTCAATTCCGGCTGCGGATAGCTGTTGCGCCTCAGCGCTGACCATCGCGGCTCGTTGTCCCTGGGCGATCCGCCACCAGAGCACGATTCCAGCCGCCCACACCGCCAGCAGCGGCGCCAGGCTCATCAGGCCGTGCAGGCCGGCAAGCAGGCCCAAGTTCCAGGCTCCTCCCTGCTGGTAAAGATCTCCGCGGGCGAACGCCGGCATGGCCTCGCGAATGGGGAAGATGACCGACTCGGGAACTACAGGACTGCTTGCGGCTCCCGCGAAGGCTACTGCAATTCCATAAACCGTCAATGCCGCCAGTATCGCCCTGAGCCTGGGTCTGGCCCGCTGCCACACCGGGGCAACAAACAGGCAGGCGAAGGGAAGGCCGGGAGAGAGATAGCGCGGGCCGAAAGAAGCGCCCGCCTCCCAGTGCAAATACGAGGCGTTGAACAGAAGATAGTAGAGGGCAATCCCCGCGCTCACGCACAAGCTAAGGCGGGGCGCTCCCGCCCGCCATAGCTGGTGGAATCCAAACGGGGCGGCCAGCAGGATGGGGGTAAACAGCAGCAGGCCGCAACGCTTGCCGAGGAGCAGCGCCCATAGCGCGTGCCACCTGGGATAGGTCACTCCCAGAGCGCCATGCCGCAGCGTGTCCTGGTAGTTGACCACATATTCGTAGCCCAGGCGAAAGGGCGAACCAAACGCGGCCTTCTGGTAAAGCAGAATGGTGGCCAGGCAGAGTCCGGCAGTAAGGCAAAGGGCCGCGCCGGCATACAGAAAACTTCTTCTTCCCAGCCGTTGGAGATGGACCAGAGCCATTACCCCGATCATTGCCGCGGGGATGGCGGCGGGAAATTCCGTGACCACCGCCCAGCCCGCGCTCAACCCCACGATGGCGGCCAGGGCCGCGCTTTCGCCCAGGCCGGCGGAATACCGCAGGCGGTCGGCTGCGGCAAAGGCGAACACCAGGCAGGCCGCAGCCAGCGCATGTCCCCAGAACTGGGTGGCGTAAATCCACATGGGAGTGCCCAGGCCGAATATCAGCGCCGCCAGCGCAGCCGCGCCCGGGCTGATGTTCCATTCCAGCAACAACAGGAAGAGCACTGCCGCGGCCAGCGCGATGGCAAGCGAACAGGTAAAGATGACCGAGAGGTATAGCTGGAAGGCGATGACCTTCGCTATGCTCAACCTATGAGCCACGGCTAAAGCTGCCCACGCCGGCGGCAGGGCCGAGAGCGCCATGCCCGGCGCCTTATCGGAGTAATAGTGGCCTTGATAAAACGCCTTGTCGCCGGTGTTCCACTGGTAGGGGTCAATGCGCACCGTATGCTGCTCCAGCAGCGCTCGCGTCAGATCGAAACGGGAATTCTGATTCCATCCCGTGCCCTGATAGAAGTAGGCGTAGGAAACGGAAAGAATGCAGGCAATCAACAGCGCGGGAGCCCGCCACGCAACGCGCGAACCGGGAAAAAGCGGGAGCGATCTCATACGCGCGGGGATCGTTCCTCAATTGTACCGAGGTGTACCGGGGCAAACAAGAAGTCACGGCTTGAGCAGTCGCGCCGGGTTGCCGCCATGCGGCTCTGCGCTGTGGTCAAGTCGAGTTGCTGAAGAAATTGCCAAGGGCGAGCGTAGCCCATATAGAACCAGTAATCGCTGCCGATCATGACCCGCTCCACGCCCAGCTCGTTGATTAACCGGCCGTTTGCTCGGCGAGGGAAATTTCGTGCTCTGCCTGGTTGAGGCACGCACCGAACCGCCCACAGCGAACTACGATCTTTTTCGAATCGAAAACGGCAAGATTGCCGAGCACTGGGATGTGCTCTCTGTGATTCCGCCACACAATCAGTGGAAAAACAGCAACGCCCCTTCTAAGCGCCCTGCCGAATCCTGCACGGCCTGAGTCACTGACCCAGAGCTGGTAAAGTCTTTTTTGAGCCGATTCCTTGCTCCTCGCTCTGGCTCATCCCAGT
>DATGGJ010000676.1:0-7333 GCA_035308585.1 Terriglobales bacterium | reverse complement strand
CGCAGCGCGACCTGTGCATCGTGGACGTGCTCAACCAGGGCTGTTCCAAAGGTCACGCCGTGGAACGATGGGCCAATTATCGGGGCATTCCCCGGGAACAGGTCATGGCCATTGGTGATAACTACAACGACATCGAAATGCTTGTCTTCGCCGGTATCCCGGTTATCATGGGAAATGCCTCGGCCGAGTTGCGCGGCAGGGGCTGGATGGTGACCGGGCTGCACGACGAAGCGGGTGTGGCCATGGCGGTAGAGCAAGTGCTAAGTGGAGCAAAAACAGCAGTTTAACGCTCCACTCCAAATTGGATGAGGTTTTTCTCCAAAATCGTAGTTTTGGTCCTTGGGGGAGCCTGTGCCGCTTTCGCGGGCCAACTTGCCATCCTGAGCAACGGCTTTTCCATCCCTCATGACCATCGCGCGGTTTTGAACCAGGTACTCGCCTTTATCTGGGCCCGGGCAACGACAGCTATGTAGACGTTCCCACGCTCGACATCGTCCGTTTCGACAGGGACAATACTCCGCAGCGGCGAACGGGCGTGCCTGCTGCCGGCGCTCAAGACGTGAACGCCGCTGTAAGCGCGGCCTCCACCCGCCACCAGCTTGACTCCGACTTCATCACCAGCGTCATCCACGCGGAAAGCAGTTTCAACCCGCACGCGGTTTCGCCCAAGGGCGCGCAAGGCCTGATGCAACTGATGCCGGGCACAGCTTCCAAGCTGGGGGTGGAAAATCCGTTTGACCCCTCGGCTAACGTGAATGGAGGCACCCAGTACCTGCGCGAACTGCTGGATTACTACCATGGCGACATGGCCAAGACGCTGGCCGCCTACAATGCGGGTCCGCAGCGGGTGGCGAAATATCATGGAGTGCCGCCCTATCGCGAAACCCATGCCTACGTGGCCAGGATCATTCGCGAGTTCAATCGCAAGAAGCTGGCGGAACAGAGGGCGCAGAGCGCGCGCAGGAAGCAGTTGAGCGGTAGCGGAAGCCGGCAAACCGTGTCCAATCCCGCCCGTGTGACCGGTCGCCCAGCCCAGAAGCAGGCGGGCGCGGGCTCCTAGAGCAACTCCCGCATCCGGCGGCAGCGTTGACCTGCCTGCGCAGGTCATTTAGTTTGAAAGCTTACCCTTGGGCCCGGCGCCCGCATGACCAAGAAGCGCATTCTCACCACTTCCGTAGTCGTGGCCCTCCTGGCGGCGCTGGTCTACCTGCAGGTGGAGCACTGGCGCTCCTTTGACTGGGCGCGCTTTCGCGCCGCCAGCCATGTTCACCCGCTGCAGATTGCAATAGCCGTGGGCCTGGTCTATCTGACCTATTTGTTGCGCGCCGCGCGTTGGAAGGTATTTCTGGAGCCGGTATGCCAGGCGCGCGCCGTGCACTTGATTCCACCTACATTCATCGGCTTTGCCGGGCTGGCGCTGCTGGGGCGGCCGGGCGAATTCATACGTCCCTATCTGATTGCCAAGAAAGAAGATGTTACCGTTTCCTCGCAAATCGGAGTGTGGACGGTGGAGCGCATTTTCGACACTGGCGCCTTCGCCGTTCTCATGGCCATAGCCGTCTTCTTCTCCTCGCAGATCAAGGCTAACCCCTATGCCAGCAAGTTTCAGCTGGCCGCCATAGCCCTATGCGGACTGGTGGCCTTCATGGCGCTGGCGGCGGTGATGATTCGCCGGCGCGGGCCGCAGGTGGCCAGGTTTCTGCACGGGGTGACTTCCAAAATTTCCGCCCGGCTGGCGCATCACGTGGACCAGAAGGTGCGCGCCTTCGGCGAGGGACTGAACACCGTGGCCGGGCCCAAATCGTTTGCCAAACTGGTGGCCCTTTCCCTGGTCATCTGGTTCCTGATTGCCCTAGCCTACCGGGAGGTGGCTCACTCCTACCCTCCTGATCCGGGCACGCAGGTCACGGAGCAGGGACCTCCCGCGGTGGACGTGGACACGGCCAAGCTGGCTGACCTGCCCGAACTAGCCGGGCAACCATTGGGGCCCGATACGGTTGAGGCGCTGGAGCCGGCTTTGCAAGCCAAAGGTTACAGCCTGAAAGAACAAAAAGGCGATCTGTGGCTGTTCCACAAGAACAAACGCATCAAGAAGGTCGGGGACCATCCCCACTTGAGCAATATGGATGTGGCCCACGTGCTGCTGCTGATGGGCTTCAGCATGATCGGTTCTGTGGCTCAATTACCTGCCGTGGGGGGCGGCAGCCAACTGGCTGTGATCAGCGCCTTGCAGCTCATCTATGGAATCCCCCCGGAAGCAGCGGTGAGCTGCGGCATCCTGCTGTGGCTGGTGACCTTCATGGCCTGCATTCCGGTGGGATTGTTCTTCGCGCATCGTGGACACCTTTCGCTGCGTAAGCTTTCGGCGGAAAGCCACCAGGAAGAGGAGCGCGAAGAGGAGCAGGCCGAGCCCTTATTCGCCGCAGCCAATCCCTATCCCCTGCCCAAATCATCGGCGGATAAGCCGGACAGCGAGCGGCCGCACAACCCGCGGCAGGAGCCGCAACCGCGGCGTCCGCACCAGTCATAAGCGTTATGTTCCAGCCAGCTTGATACAATCGTCTTATCGCTAACAGCTTAGCGCTGCCATGAAGTGCCCTTTTTGCGGATTCGTTAACGACAAGGTGGTGGATTCACGGGAGAGCAAGGAAGCGGAATCCATCCGCCGCCGCAGGGAGTGCCTGCAATGCGGCAAGCGCTTCACCACCTACGAGCGAATTGACGAGATTCCCTACATGGTGGTGAAAAAGGACGGGAGACGGGAGAAATTCGAGCGCCAGAAGGTGCTGAACGGGCTGCTGCGCGCCTGCGAGAAACGTCCGGTTTCCATGGGCAAGCTGGAACAAATTGTGAACGAGGCGGAAGCCTTCGTCATTGATTCAGCGGAACGCGAGCGCAAGAGCAGCGAAATCGGCGAGCTCATCATGAACCGCCTGCGCAAGCTGGACAAAGTCGCCTATGTGCGCTTTGCCTCCGTGTACCTGGACTTCAAGGACGTGCAGGAATTCATGACCGAACTGAAAGACCTGCTCAAGACGAAAGAAGGGACGCCGTTGCCCAAGGCCAAGGGCGGCGGGGTGCGAGTGTAAGAGTTGATTGCACAAGGGTGGAGCAGGGCCTTGGGCCGTGCGTTGGGAAGGCCTGAAAAGGGAGCGGCTTCAGCCGCTGAGGTGCGCATCCCTGACTCTCAGTTAGCTATCATAGAGCGTCTAATGCAGGCCTGAAGGCCTGCGCCACCCGTTAACGATTTGCGGAATACGATCTGATCAGAGCATGGCGTACAGAATCACTTTAATTCCTGGCGACGGGATCGGGCCGGAGGTGACCGACGCCACGGTACGCATTCTGGAAGCCACCGGCCTGAAGTTGGAGTGGGAAAGATGCAATGCCGGGCAGGAGGCTTATGAAAAATACGGCGAATACCTGCCCAAAAGTCTGCTCGATTCCATCGAAAGCACGCGGGTGGCGCTGAAAGGGCCGGTGACGACGCCGATCGGCGGCGGTTTTTCCAGCATCAACGTGGCGCTGCGCAAGCACTTCGAGCTGTACGCCAATTTCCGCCCCATCCGCAACCTGCCGCACATTCCAACGCGTTATCCCGACGTGGACCTGATTATCGTGCGCGAGAACACGGAGGGCTTGTACTCGGGCATCGAGCACGAGGTAGTGCCCGGGGTGGTGGAAAGCCTGAAAATTATCACGGAGAAGGCTTGCCTGCGCATCTCGCGGTTCGCCTTCGAGTACGCGCGCAAGAACAAGCGCAAGAAGATCCACAGCATCCACAAAGCCAACATTATGAAGCTGTCGGATGGGCTGTTTCTGCGCTGCTCGCGCGCCATTTCGAAGGAATACCCGGAGATCACCTATGGCGAGCACATCGTGGACAACACCTGCATGCAGCTGGTGATGAATCCTTATCAGTACGACATGCTGCTGCTGGAAAATCTGTACGGCGATATCATTTCCGACCTGTGCGCCGCGTTTGTAGGCGGGCTGGGCCTGGTTCCGGGCGCCAACCTGGGCGACAACGTGGCGGTGTTTGAGGCGGTGCACGGCTCGGCTCCCGACATAGCGGGGAAAAACATCGCCAACCCCACGGCGGTGCTGCGCTCTTCCCTGCTCATGCTGCGCCACCTGGGTGAGCACGAGGCGGCCTGGCGCATCCGCACAGCATTAGAGAAGGTCTACCGCCAGCGCGACAAGCTTACCCGTGACGTAGGCGGCAAGGCCGGCACCTCGCAGTTCGCCGATTCCGTGATCGAGGCCATGCAGTCGGAGCCGGTGCCGGAACCGGCGCGAGCCTGAGAGATTCTTCTTCCCCGTGCTTCACTCCTCCGCCCATCGTCACAAGCCATTGTGATTGACGATGCCCGCCCCCAGGGAGTAACATTCGGCCACATTTCAGGGACTTGTAAGCAACTCGGCTCATATTCTTGGGGTGGTCTGGGGTCTGTGGGGAACTTGGTTGCTACAACACGACGCATAGGTGTGGTGCTCTTCCAGTTGGGTGGACCCGACACCCTGGAAGCGATCGAACCTTTCCTTTACAACCTGTTCTGCGATCCGGACATTATTGATTTCCCGTTTGCGCGCCTGGGACGAAAGGCTCTGGCGAAATTGATCTCCACTACGCGGGCACGCAAGGTGGAGCACCATTACTCGGTCATTGGGGGAGGTTCGCCCATCCGCCGGCACACCGAAGCTCAGGCCCGGGCGCTGGAAGCGCAACTGTCCGAGGCGGGCATTGATGCCACCTGCGTGTTAGCCATGCGTTACTGGCATCCCTTTACCCGGGAGGCCGTCGCCAAACTGGAAGCCGCGGCCGTGGACGAAATCGTCCTTCTGCCGCTCTATCCGCAATATTCCTCCACTACCACCGGCAGCAGCCTCAACGAGTGGCACCGCTGCTTCCAGCCGGGCCCGGTTCCGGTGCGCTGCGTGCGGGAGTTTTACCGTCAACCGACCTATCTGGAAGCGCTCGTGGAAAAGATCGAAGAGGCGCTGAACCGCTTCCCGCGCCCCCAGGAGCCCACTCTGATATTCAGCGCCCACAGCGTCCCCACCAGGGTGGTGGAGGCGGGCGATCCTTATCAGCGCCAAATTGAGGAGACGGTGCAAATGGTGATGGCGCGGGGCGGCTGGCGCAATCCTCACCGGCTCTGCTACCAGAGCAAAGTGGGCGCCAGCAAGTGGCTGCAGCCTTCGCTGCGCACCACCCTGCGCCGGGTGGCGGAGCAAGGAGTAAGCCAGGTTTGCGTGGTTCCTATTTCCTTCGTCTCCGACCACGTCGAGACCTTGGGCGAGGTGGACCACGAAGCCCGGGAGCAGGCCGCCCGGTTGGGGATCTCACAATTCGAGATGTCGGCGGGGTTGAACGATTCACCTACTTTTATCGCCGCCTTGGCGGAACTGGTAGCCGCAGCTATTGGGATTCGACAAAGCGACCAGAGCGATATGGAGCGCCTGGTAGCGGCAGACTGAGGGGCGGGGCCGCCTTAGGCGGGATTTATCGCAAAAAGCGGGGTAAGAACCAATGGCAGATGGGCAATCGAAACCGGCGGGGGTGCTGGGGCATCTTCCTCCCTGGCCGCGCAAACCGCTGAACAACTCAGTGATCGCGATGGAGCAGGCTTACCGCCAGCGCAAGGGTCTCCCCGGGCTCAGCGAAGCCGAGATGGAAGCTTTGAAAGCAGGGGTGCCCATGCCATGGGAGGCGGGAGGCGCGGGGGCGGCCGCAGCTCCGGCGGCCTCAACCGCGGCCGCGACCCAGGCGGCCCCACCGGCTGCGCCGGCCGCGGTGGCGGTGGCGGAACCGCCCAGCGGAAGTGGCGCAGGCATGACGGAAACGGTGAAGGCGCTGCTCGCCTCCTATCCCAAGTGGAACAAGTCCTCGGTGGCGGCGGAGCAGGCGCGCAGAAAACGAAAAGGACTGCCCCTGCTGAGTGATGCGGAGATGGCGGCGCTGGCAGGCGAGGCTCCAGCAGCGGCAGCGCCCGCGGCGGCTGCCCCAGCCGCGGTGGCGGCAGCGCCGGCTCCGGCGAGACCGGCAGTTGCGGCAAGGCCCGCGGCGCCTGCGGGCCCGCCCCCGGTGACGCGCCAGGGAGCGGCGGTCCGATACGTGGGCACTCCCGCGGTGGGCACCTCCAAAGCAGCCGCCGCAGGCGGACTGGCGACGGCCGGACCGGAGGACACCGACATTGACCGGGTGCGGCGACGCTTTGTGTGGAGCTGCGTGGCCGCGTTCCTGGGAGCATGGTTCATCGCCTTCTTCCGCTTCTTTTTGCCGCGCACGTTGTTTGAACCCAGCACGGTGTTCAAGATCGGCGCGCCTTCCGACTACGCTCTGGGCATTGACGAGAAGTGGCTGCAGAAATACCGCATCTGGGTGGACCGCCGGCCCGACCGTCTGTTTGTGATTTATGCCCGTTGCACCCACCTGGGCTGCACGCCAGACTGGAAGCCGGCCGAGCACAAGTTCAAGTGCCCCTGCCACGGCAGCGGCTATGACGACGAGGGAATCAACTTTGAGGGTCCAGCGCCGCGGCCCATGGACCGGGCGCACATTGAGGTCGCGCCTGACGGCCAGATTCTGGTGGATACGTCCCACTTGTACTCCTGGCCAAAAGGCCAGCCGAGCCAGTTCAACGATCCGGGAGCGTATTTGCCGGTGTAGGGGCGAAGCGCAAGGTCCTTCGACTCGAGCTCATTTCGCTTCGCTCAAATCGCGCGCGCTCAGGATGACAAGAATTTAGAGGGTATATATGGCTGAGGACAATCAGAACGGCGGCAACGGCCAGAACGGCAAGGGCAGCCAGAACGGCGGCGGAGTCAAGCTGCTGTCGAAGATGCGCACCAAGGTGATGGCCGGGGTGAAGGAAGACGTCCAACTGCTCAAGGTGGATTTGCCGGCCAAGGCCAAGGAGCAGGTGGAACTGGTCAAGGACCCGACCAAGACCCAGGTCTACACCTCCATCTTCCGGCACAAGCACGACGACACGCCGCGCAACCGGGCGCTGGGGGTGCTGTCGAACGTGTTCCTGCACCTGCATCCGGCCAAGATCAACCGCGATTCGGTGCGCTACAGCTACACCTGGGGCATGGGCGGCATCACCTTCTACCTTTTTATTGTGCTCACCTTTACCGGGGTGCTGCTCATGTTCTATTACCACCCGGAAAAGGTGCAGGCCTTCCGGGATGTGCTCTACCTGGAGCACGACGTGCCCTTCGGCAAGCTGTTGCGCAACATGCACCGCTGGGCGGCGCACCTGATGGTGATTGCCGTCTGGCTGCACATGTACCGCGTGTTTCTCACCGGGTCGTATAAAAAGCCGCG
>DATGGJ010000675.1:0-10447 GCA_035308585.1 Terriglobales bacterium | reverse complement strand
ACCACCATCATTCCCCTGCGCGATGGCGTGGCCGTGGCCTGGAAACAGTAGCCGGTCCGGTGGGTTCCCGGATTAAACCAAGGGCAAAGCACCCGCTCATTACCCCTCTCTTTTCAGATGGATTTCACGGGAATTTTAAGTAAATCTTCAACCAATCCCACTTCCTTCTGCAGGAACGGTTCGGCGTACTTGACGCCCGCGAGCAGGCCATAGAAGCCGGCCATAGTGGCCACACGGTCGCGGATCTCGGCGTGGGCGGGGAAGTCGTTGGCGCCGGCGGCCTGGTCGGTGAATTGTGATTTGTAGGCGTAGATGGATTGCAAACGGCCTTCGAACTGCTCGGTGATGTCCACCACGAAGCTGGGGCGAATATCGTAATAGAGGGTGGCGTAAATGATTTTGAAGGGACGATGCGGCGGCAGACTGGCCACGGCGGTTAAATCCGCTTCTTCCTCTGCGTTCGGTTTTCCACGGCTGAAGCTGTGGGCTTCCACACCGACTCCCGACTCCCGACCCCTGGCTCCCGCTTTTCCAAGCTTTGACAATCCCGCCAGAAAGCACGCCTCATATCCCAGCACCGACGCGGTGTAGTGATCCGGGTGACGGCCCTGCCAGTAGGGAAGTATGACCACGCGCGGGCGCTGCTCGCGGATGACCCGCGTAACCTTGAGGCGGTTCAGCCAGGTGTTCTCCACCCGGCCGTCGGGAATGTCGAGCGCCTGCCGCCACGAAATTTGCAGAATGCGGGCCGCCTCGGCGGCTTCGTCGGCGCGCTCCTGGGCGCTGCCGCGGGTGCCCATTTCGCCCTGGGTGAGGTCGAGAATGCCAGTGCGGCGCCCGCACTGCGCCATCTTGAGCAGGGAACCGCCGCAGGTCTGCTCCACGTCATCGCGATGCGCGGCGATGGCCAGAATGTCGAGGGCGGGGCTGCTCATGATCAATCCAGGCTGCCCTGCTCGATAATGACGTTTTCGCGCACGATGAGCCGGTGCGCCGCCATTTCGCGCAGACGGGGCAGGACACGGTTCACGTGCTCGTCGGTGTCAATGAAGGTGATGACCACGGGCAGCTTGCCCCCCGCGTCCACCAGGTGGGTAGTCTGCAGCTTCTGCCGGCCAGTGAAGCCGGCGACAGCGTGCAGAGCGGTGGCTCCAGCTACGTTTTCCTGGCGCAGGAAGTTGAGAATCTCCACGTGCAGCGGCCGGTGATGCCACTGGTCGGCTTCATTCAGGTAGATGCTGATTTGCACCGCCATGCGCGTTGGCATTTTACAGTACCCGCGCCAGAGCGATACCACCGAGCACCGACGCCAGCGAAAGCAGATTGTTGCCCAGAATGTTGGCTCCGAGCAGCGCCCACTGGCCCTGCTCGAAGTAGGCCATGGTTTCGAAGGCGTAGCTGGAAAAGGTGGTGTAGCCGCCGCAGAAGCCTACAGCGATCAGCAGCCGCCAGCGCGGGTCGGCCAGCACCCGCTCCGTGGTCCAGGCCATGAAAAAGCCCAGCACGAAGCTGCCGGTCACGTTGATAGCCAGCGTGCCCAGGGGAAATTCCGCGGTCACGCGGGCGAGCAAACCGCTGAGCCAGTAACGAAGGTTGGCGCCGGCTACGGCGCCCAGGGATATCCAGAGGAAGGCCTGCACGATGGAGTTCTCCTCACGCGATCTGGTAGGAGTTATCAGCCGGGCGGATGAGCCGGGCGGTTGATGGCGAACTCCATCGCCGAGAAATTTGTATCAGCTCCGGGAGGGAATTGTCCAGCGTAGCGCCAGACTCTCCCCGGCTGTCCCGGGGGCCATCTCGGCCTCAGTGGCTGTGTTGGTTCAGCGCCCATCTATCGAACGCGGGTCGCCAAAGAGCTTCCGCAACAAGTGCACTAAGTCCTCCGGACTGTGGCTGGAAACGCTGTGGTCCACGCCGTCGCAGGAAATGGAAGCAGAGGGGGTTAGCAGGATAGCCGGTTTATCCTTATTCCCGTGCTTGAAGCTAGCTACGATTTTGGCGCAGTCGCCCGGAAGGTTGCCATGAACAATCAACCCGTCAACACCGGGAAACTTCTCACAAAGGTCTAAAGCCTCTCGCGCCGAGTGAGCGGTAATAACGTTGAACTTGGCCGTTTCCAGCACCAGCTTGCGCGCCGAAAGCGCCTGGTCGGGCTCGGGTTCGGCCATCAGAAAGGTAGGTCGGGCCACAGTTCTTCCTTTCGAGCAGCGTGGATTAACGGGCGCCCGAGCCTCTTTACAATGGACGCGTTTCCGCAGCACTCAGGTTTGGTGGGATGCCCGCGTCCCTGTGGGAGGTGTCTGAAAGGGGATACGTGGTTAGCCTGCAGCGCGACCCAATCGCAGTGGCGTTGAAACGTACATGCTCGTGTCCTGGGTTGAGCACCGGGCTCAGCCCGGCCGCCCTATCCTTCCCGCCCTACCCCCAGCGCGTCGGCCACCCGGTTGATATAGTTGAACCAGGAGGCGATTAGCGTGATCTGCAGAATTCCTTTGTCGTCGAAGCCCGCCTGCCGCAGGCGCTCGTGGTCGGCGCGGCGCACCTGTGTGGCATCCCTGGTCAGCTTCACCACGTAATCCAGCATCACCCGCTCCTGCGGCGTGAGCGGGGCCCGGGTGTAGTCCTCCTCCAGAGCTTTGACGAACTCGGCGTCCAGCGTCACTCTACGCAGAAACTCTGCGTGCGAATCAATTCAATACACACATCGGTTGGTCACCGAAACCACGGTGGTGATCATCTCGTGCTGGCGACGGCTGAGCGGCAGTTCGGGCGACATCAGCGCACCAAAGGTCGAGAAGGCGTGGTAGAGCGCCTGCGGAATCAGGCTGTGCGAGGCCACAATGGGGGCCGCGCCATCTGCGCTGGGGTGTACCGGTGTGGCGTACTCCTTGGGATAAAGCGCGCGCTGGCTCTCCATCGCCTCGCGCACGCACTTGTCATCGTCCGGGGATACGGTGCGAATCCAGGTCATCAGTTCTCCATCCTCAGCGAATTGATTCGGGAGAAGGTATCGCAACCCGAGGATTTTTGCCAATCACATGTTTGTACTACGGCGGTGAGGAGGCCCGCTGCGCGCGGCCCGGCAAGGCGAGCGCGCCCCGTCCCCACAGATACGTTTAATCAGTCACGAACTCCCCCAGCCGGGATTCCTTCACCGTCAGGCGTTCGCAACGCTTGTCCAGGGCCCTGTACTCCTGCTCGTGTGCCTGCCGAAAGTGGTCGTGCGCTTTCTGCGATGCCCAGAAATCCAGAGTTATGTAGCGCAGAGGATCGGATGTATCGCGTAACAGGCGCGTATTGCGGTAGCCCTCAGCGCGAGCGAACAGTTGCGCCCACTCGCCTTGTGAGCCATAGAGGGTTTCGAATTCGGCGATACACTCTGCTCGGATTACGAATTGCCAAACGATTACATACATGCAGAAGAGAGAATCAAGAGTCGGGTCGGCAAAACCGTGAACTTGCCTCGGGCCTGAGTGACCACTGACTGGCTACCGCATTTCTTGCGTATTACACTGCTGCCATGCCTGACCTCAGCTATCCCATCGGAAAGTTCATCCCGGAATCAAATGTGCCTGCCCAGGGCCGTGCCCGGCTGATTGCTCAAATTGCGGAAGCACCCGTGCGCCTGCGCGCCGCCGTTGAGGGACTCTCCCCCCAGCAGCTTGACACGCCCTACCGCCCCCAGGGCTGGACGGTGCGCCAGGTGGTTCATCACGTGCCCGACAGCCACATGAACGCCTACATCCGCTTCAAGCTGGCGCTTACGGAAACCGAGCCCACCATCAAGCCCTACGAGCAGCAGTTGTGGGCCGAACTGGCCGATACCCGGCAGACTCCGATTGAAACTTCCCTGACCCTGCTCGAGTGTCTCCACCGGCGCTGGGTGCTGTTGCTGCAGAGCATCCCCGAGGACGACTGGAAGCGTACTTTCCGCCATCCCGAACTAGGCATCCTGCACCTCGACACCAATCTCGCGCTCTACGCCTGGCACGGCCGCCACCACGTGGCCCACATCACCGGCTTGCGCCAGCGCATGGGGTGGACCGCGATCCGCGCCGCGCATCCGTAAGTTGCGAAGATAACGCGCTCTCGGCCATTCCCGGCTACTTCTTCTCGATCAGCCTTGCCCCCAGCAGCGCCCCATTGCGATCGTCATGCAGGCGGATTGGGAAAACCAGGATGTTCCAGGTCCAGCGCGCGCTTTTGCGCGGCAGGTGGGGCAGGCCGGGAGAGCCCCGGTCAATGTAGGTTTCGCGCGTGTCGGCGACGGTGCGGATGGTTTCCGCCCAGTGCTCGGCCAGGTCGGGAAACTGCTCGAACATGTTCTTGCCCACGAACCAGCTGCGCTTGTGTCCCAGCATGGCGGCAAAGTAGTCGTTCACATATTGCCAGTTGCCGTCGCGATCAAGAATTTCGACCACCATGTCATCGCCCATGTTCATGCTGATGCGGGAATAGTAAAAATCTCGCGCGTCCACTACTACCGGTTTGCCCCGGCGCTTGGCTTCGAAGCTGCGCAGCGCCGCCACCAGGTCGTCCACCGAGCTGTATCCCTTGAGCAGGTGCATGTCGGCAATGCCGCCGAAGCGCCGCTCCAGGGTGGCCGAAAGGATGATGATGGGCACCTGCGGCCGCTTCTGGCGCAGGGTTTCGGCCACGTCGGTGCCGAACTTGCCCGCTCCCAGATGGTAGTCGAGCACGGCGATATCAATGTCGTTGAGCTTGGATTCGGCCTCTTCGATGGAAGCGGAAGTGACGACATGGTAGCCCTTTTGCCGGAGGATGGTGGAGCGCACCAGCAGGTTATCCTCCAAGTCGTCGAGCAGCAGCACCCGGATGGGCCTGGTTTCGGGCTTGACCGCGATTTCCGTTACGTCACTCATCTCTGTGCGTGTTAGATGCCTGGAAGCGGGAGTATAAATTCCCCAGTGTCACCCTGGTGTAGTCGAAGGCACCCTGCGTCTCCCGAGTGGCCGATGCCGTTCTAATGAGTTTCATAGAGCCACAATCCATAATGGCGCCGCGAGATCCTCGGGCGCCTCGGCATGACGCCTTCCTTTTGGGAAAGCGCAGCCGGCGATCACGGAGACAGGCGGCGGGCCGGCTCACCCTATTCCGCCGCTGTCTTGCCCCGCAGCAGCTTCATCATCTCCGGCAGGCGGCTGAACACGGCCACGCAGCGCAGCCACAGCCGGTTATCAATGGCGGGATAGCCGCTCACCACCTTGCCCGCGGGCACGTCGTTGGGAATGCCGCTCTGCGCCGTGGCAATCACGCCATCGCCGATTTTGCAGTGGCCTGCCACCCCTACCTGGCCGGCGAGGATGACGTTGTCACCCACTTCGGTTGAGCCCGCCAGGCCCACTTGCGCGCACAGCAGGGTGTTGTTCCCGACGCGCGAGCCGTGTCCCACCTGCACCAAATTGTCAATCCGGGTGCCCCGGCCAACCCGGGTTTCGCCGATGCTGGCCCGGTCCACGCAGGCGTTAGCCTGCACTTCCACGTCGTCTTCCAGCACCGCCGGCCCCGATTGCACAATCTTGCGCCATTGCCCCTCATTGTCCTTGGCGAAACCGAAGCCGTCCCCCCCGATGACCACTCCATTCTGCAGGGTTACGTTATCGCCCAGGCGGCAATTCTCCCGTACCACGGCGTGCGCGTGGGCCAGAAAGTTATGGCCGATGCGTGCCCCGCGGTAAATCACCACGTGGGCCAGCAGCACGCAGTTTTTACCGATCTGCACATCCTCGTCCACCACCACGTAAGGGCCGACCGAGGCATTCTTGCCGATTTTGGCGGAGGGATGGATGACCGCGGTGGAGTGCACTCCCGCCGCGTACTTGGGCGGCCGATAGAACAACTCGAGGGCGCGCGCGAAATCCAGGTAGGGGTTGCGCGAGCGCAGCAGCGTCATACCAACGGCGGGAAAATCTTCGGCCACAATGACCGCCGAAGCCCTGGTACTGCGGGCAGCCGCCGCGTACTTGGGATTGGCTACGAAGGTGAGCTGCCCCTGCCCAGCCTCTTCGATGCCGGCTACCCCAGTAATTTCGGTTTCCGGCGAGCCGTTCTCCAGGCGCATGCCCAGGCTGGCCGCAATTTCTCCCAGCTTCATGCCGATCTTCGCCTCGTGTGGCAAACTTCCGATTGTAATGCAGGAGCGGACCCAGCCGCAGTGAAAGGCTCAGGAGCGAATTCCCATGCAGAAGGGGTCGCGCGAATCCAGGATCAGCTCCCCTTCAGCGTCAACAAACGCCGAACCCTTGATGCTGGGATAGACCTGGCCATCCACCACCCGGATGGTTCCTTCGAACACGCTGCCCACTATGCTTTCCTGTTTCCACACCTGTCCCTGGCGCAGCTTGCCGTCGGCATAGAGGCAAGCCATTTTGGCGCTGGTACCGGTTCCACATGGGGAACGGTCATAAGCTTTGCCGGGGCAGAGCACGAAATTCCTGCTGTTGACTTGCGGCAGGCGGGAGGGGGCATACAGTTCCACATGATCAATTTCCGCTCCCTCCTGGCCGGTGATGCCTGCCGCCGCCAGAGCCTGGCGAATCGCCCAGGTGAAGTTGGTCAGCGCCTCCACATTCTTGAGCGTAAGCTCCAGATTGTGCTCGCGCACCAGAAAAAACCAGTTGCCGCCCCAGGCCACATCACCTTCCACGCGGCCATAACCGGGGACATCCAGCGCTACGCCGGCCGCCAGCCGGTAACTGGCCACGTTGTTCACGGTGACTTGTCCATCTTCGTGCAGCACGGCAGTCACGGTCCCGACCGGAGTTTCAATGCGGTGCTGTCCGGGCTTGATTCGGCCCATATACTCCAGGGTTACGACCAGGCCGATGGTGCCGTGGCCGCACATGCCCAGGTAGCCGACGTTGTTGAAGTAGATGACGCCGGCGGCGCAGGTTGCGTCTACCGGTTCGCACAGGAGCGCGCCCACCACGACATCGGAGCCGCGCGGCTCATTGACCACCGCCGAGCGAAAGTCATCGTGTTCGGTTCGCAAGCGGTGCAGCCGCTCTGCCAACGGCCCACAGCCCAGGTCCGGCCCGCCGCTCACCACCAGGCGCGTAGGCTCTCCGCCGGTGTGGGAATCGATCACCCGTATCTTTCGCAGCCCCATCCCTCTTTTGCTCCTGAATGCTCTGCTTCGCTGCTCAGCGCCAGTGAGAGCGGGCGCTGTGAGACACAGATTTTAGTGAACTCGTACGAATACAATATACGACTGCAACCGCACGCAGATGGAGCAGTTTGACCCCATGAGCCCCGGCTGCAATCCCAAATTGCAAATTACAAGTTACTCAATTACAAATGTGTCCTTGATCACCCGCACATGAACTACAAGGAAAGAGTCTTCTGGTGGGACACGGTCGGCATGCCGGGGGGTGAAACCTCAGCTCTGCCCGAAAAGGTGGATGTGGCGGTCATCGGTTCCGGGTTCTCGGGCCTCTCCGCCGCACGCACGCTGGCCCGGCGCGGCGCCCAGGTGGCGGTGCTGGAGGCCGAATCCCTCTGTTGGGGCGCCAGTTCGCGCAACGGCGGCATGGTGCTGACGGGAATGAAGCTGGGCGTGGGAAAGCTGGTGGCGCGTTATGGACTGGATAGCACGCGCCAGATGTACGCGGCTTCGCTTGCTTCCATTGACTGCGTGGAGCAGATCGTTCGGGAAGAGCAGATTGCCTGCGACTTCGCCCGCTGCGGCCACCTGGAGGTGGCCTGCAAGGCGGCACATTTTGCCGCTTTCCGCCGCTCGGCCGAGGTTATCGCCCGCGACTTCAACCACCACCTGCGCGTAATTCCGCGCAGCGAGTTGCCCAGCGAAATAGGTTCCAGCATCTATCACGGCGGCCTGGTGGACGAAATCAGCGCGGGACTGAACCCGGCGCGCTACGTGGCCGGCTTGGCGCGCGCCGTCCAGAAAGCCGGGGCGCGGTTGTTCGACCGGGCGCGCGTGACCAGCATCGAATCCGCTTCACGCAACGGCAGCGGCGGATTTCAGCTGACCACGGCCCGCGGCCGCCTGTGGGCACGCGACGTTTTCGTCGGCACCAGCGGTTATACCGGCGCTGCCACCCCTGGGCTGCAGAGACGGCTTATTCCCATCGGTTCTTTCATCATCGCCACAGAGCCCTTGCCTGAGGCGCTGGCCCGCGAACTCAGCCCGCAGAACCGCATGATCTTCGATTCCAAGAATTACCTGTACTACTACCGGTTGACCCCGGATAACCGCATGCTGTTTGGCGGGCGGGCCGCCTTCTTCCCCGAAACCGGAAGCACCATCCGCCGCAGCGCCGAAATTTTGCGCCGCGGCATGGTCGGGGTCTATCCCCAACTGCGCCAGGCTAAGGTGGAGTACGCCTGGGGCGGCACCCTGGATTTTGCCTTCGACATCATGCCTCATGCCGGAAAGATGGATGGCATGTACTACGCCGTGGGTTATGCCGGACATGGGGTGGCCATGGCCACCTACCTGGGGAGCAAGGTGGCGGAGGCGATGTGCGGCATGCAGGACCACAACCCCTTTGCCGAAATCGCCTTCCCCGGGGCGCCCCTGGGACTCTATAACGGCAAACCGTGGTTTTTGCCCTTCGCGGGAGTCTGGTACAAATTGCTGGACATGGTCCGCTGAGTTGCACAGCTTCGCAGGCGAAAAGGTTGAAACGTTTGTACGGGATTTGGCACACCAAACCGGACAAAACCCCCTTAAATGTCGGTGTTGCCAGCCACAACCGCAAACAGGGATAATATTCAAGACACCCAAACATGAAAGCCCAACACCTTCGCTCGAAAACAGCGGCAGTTCTGGGATTTGCCGGCATCGTGGCAATCGCCGCCGCAAGTGCGCTGCACGCAGCCAGCGGTCCGGAACCTGGTCCGCAATTGATTCAGCCGGCCGAGTTGGCCAGGCTTTTGCAGGGATCCGCCGGCGCCAGGCCGCTCATCATCCAGGTGGGCTTTCGCACGCTTTATGAGCAGGCGCATATTCCAGGTTCGGAATACGTGAGCCCAGCGTCGGAAGCGCAGGGGCGGCAGGAGTTGCACAAGCGGGTACAGGCTCTACCGCGGAACCGGTTTATCGTGCTTTACTGCGGATGTTGCCCGTGGAGCCACTGCCCCAACGTACGGCCGGCGTACCAGGAACTGCGGCAGATGGGCTTCCGCAATGTACGTGTGCTCTACATCGCCAACAATTTCGGGACGGACTGGGTGGATAAAGGATACCCGGTAAGCAAGGGAAACTAAGAAACTTAAGCCTAACAAATGGGCTCAGGCGGCGCATTGAACAGCAGAATTCCTTTCATCGTAGGCGCGATTGTGGTGGTGGCGGCCAGTTTATATTTTGGAACGCGGGACGTCAGCGACCCACCCAGCTTTGGTGTCACCTCCGGTCAACACCTTCCGGCTCCCCAGGTGACGCTCACCGACCTGAACGGACAAAAACTGGATTTGGCCAGCTACAAGGGAGATGTCGTGCTGGTGGACTTCTGGGCAACCTGGTGTGATCCCTGCCGGGCGGAGATTCCGCACTTTGTCGAACTGCAGAACAAGTACCGTAGCCAGGGCTTCCGGATAGTCGGCATTTCCATGGATGACGGGCCCGGCCCGGTGCGGGACTTTTACGGCCAGTACAAGATGAACTACCCCGTAGCCATGGGGGATGCCAAGCTGGCTGGCCGCTTCGGGGGAGTCCTGGGACTGCCGGTGAGTTTTCTGATCGGACGTGATGGGCGCATCTACGCGCGCCATGTGGGCGAGACCGAGACTTCGGTTTTTGAAGGTGAAATCAAACAGTTGCTGGCGCGCCCGGCAGCAGACTCGGGACTATGAAGTTCTGTGATTTGCAATTTGTGTCACCGACCTGACCGGAATAGTGGTGCCCGGGACCGGAATCGAACTTAAGCCGGTTTGCGGGCGTGAGGGAATCACCGGAAGGTGACGAGCGCGAGACCGCAGGCGAAATCCTGAGCGCAGCGGAGGACCTGCCTCTGGGAACAGAATCCAGAAGAGGAATGGTGCCCGGGACCGGAATCGAACCGGTACGGACCTTTCGGCCCTCGGGATTTTAAGTCCCGTGCGTCTGCCAGTTTCGCCACCCGGGCGGGTGTGTCGCCTTAGCTTCTCGCGCGGCGAGCCGCCAGTCAAATGGTAGCCACAATTCCGTTCTTACTGGTTGACCCCGCTGGCCAGGAAGCCGCCATCCACGGGGATGGTGGCGCCGGTAACGAACCCGGCGGAATCGGAGGCAAGGAAGATAGCGGCGCCCACCAACTCCTCCACCTGTCCGAAGCGCTGCATGGGAGTGCGCACCAGGAATTCCTGGCCGCGGGGAGTGCCGTCCAGCAACTTCTGGTTCAAAGCGGTGCGGAACACCCCGGGCATGATGGCGTTTACACACACACCGTGGCGCGCCCACTCCACCGCCAGGGTGCGGGTGAGAGAG
>DATGGJ010000674.1:0-5043 GCA_035308585.1 Terriglobales bacterium | reverse complement strand
TACCGCAATTTCGGCATGCCCAACCCGGAGGGTTATCGCAAGGCGTTGCGGGCGATGCGGCTGGCGGAAAAATTCGGCCGCCCCATTTTCACCTTCGTGGACACCCCCGGAGCTTATCCCGGGCTGGGAGCCGAGGAGCGGGGACAGGCGGAGGCCATTGCCCGCAACCTGCGGGAGATGGCGCGCCTGCAGGTGCCCATCATTACCACCATTACCGGCGAAGGGGGCAGCGGCGGAGCGCTGGCCATCGCTGTGGCCGACCGGGTGCTGATGATGGAAAACGCCATTTACTCGGTCATTTCACCCGAGGGCTGCGCCTCCATCATGTGGCGCGATGCGGGCAAAAAGGAGCTGGCCGCTCAGGCGCTGCGCATCACCGCCACCGATCTGCGCGAGCTGGGCTGTGTGGATGAAGTGGTACCCGAACCCGAGGGTGGCGCCCATCGCGACCATGATGCCGCGGCCGCCCTGCTGGATACGGCCCTGCAGAAGAACTACTGCCAGCTCAAAAAAATCTCCGCTTCGGATTTAGTCGCTTCACGATACAATAAGTTCCGCCAGATGGCGCAGTTCTTCCGCGAAGACTAGTGCCGGCCGGTTTATCAGTCCTGTTCCCCCGCTGCTCGCGGCTTTGCGCCATCCCAGGCGGTTTGTATAATGGATAGTCTCCCCATAAATGCGCATCCTATTCCACTCCCGCTGCAGGGCATCATAAGGATAAGACCCCATGGCCACCACTGATGTAGCGATCCAGCATGCCGGGCAACCCACCGGCAAACCCATCATCAACGATATGAGCATCCAGGTAGCCACCGTGAACGGCTCCGGTTCCCAGAGTTCCAACACGGTGCTGCTGCGCACCATTTTCCAGATGGGCGTTCCGGTTTCGGGCAAAAACCTGTTTCCCTCCAACATTGCCGGCCTGCCCACCTGGTACACCATCCGCGCCAACAAGGACGGCTATATCGCGCGCAAAAAAGAAATTGATTTCCTGGTCGCCATGAACCCGGAAACCGCGCAGGAAGATGTGATGTCTCTGGGAGACGGCGCGGTGGTGCTCTACGATGAGCCCCTCAACCTGCGCAGCCTGCGCCAGGACCTGATCTTTTACTCCGTGCCCTATGACAAGCTGGTGGCCAGCGTTTGTCCGGAAGCCAAGTTGCGCAAGCTGGTCAAGAACATGGTGTACGTGGGCGTGGTGGCGCGCCTGCTCAACCTGGACATGGCGGAAGTGGAGAAGGCCATCCGCAAGCAGTTCGCCCGCAAGGTGAAAGCGGCGGAGCTGAACCTGGCGGCCGCCCGCGCCGGCTACGACTATGCCGTGGCCAGCCTGACCAAGCAGGATCCCTACCGCATCGAGCGCATGGACAAGAACCGGGGCAAGATCATCATTGACGGCAATTCCGCCTCCGCCCTGGGCTGCATGTTTGCCGGCGTCACCGTGGTCACCTGGTATCCGATCACACCTTCCTCCTCGCTGGTCGAGACCCTGATTGATTACATGAAGGAGTACCGCATCGGGCCTGACGGCAAGGCCACCTTCGCCATCGTGCAGGCGGAAGACGAGCTCGCCGCCATTGGCATGGTCATCGGCGCCGGGTGGGCGGGCGCCCGATCCATGACCGCTACCGCCGGACCGGGCATCTCGCTGATGTCAGAATTCACCGGCCTTGCCTATTATGTGGAGGTTCCCGCGGTTATCTGGGACATTCAGCGTGTGGGACCGTCCACCGGACTCCCCACGCGCACCTCCCAGGGGGATGTGCTCTCCACCGCCTTTCTGTCCCATGGCGACACCAAGCACATCCTGTTGTTTCCCTCCTCTCCGCATGAGTGCTTCAGCTTCGCGGGCGAGGCTTTCGACCTGGCGGAGCAATTCCAGACGCCGGTATTCGTGCTCTCCGATCTCGACCTGGGCATGAACAACTGGATGTCGGAACCGTTTGAATATCCGGAGAAGCCCATCCAGCGCGGCAAGGTGCTAAGCAAGGAAGATTTGGAGCGGTTGGGCGGCTTCGCGCGCTACAAAGACGTGGATGGCGACGGCATTCCCTACCGCACCCTGCCAGGAACGGAGCATCCGGGGGCGGCCTGGTTCGCGCGCGGCAGCGGCCACAATGAGAAGTCGCAGTATAGCGAGCGGCCCGACGATTTTGAACACAACATGGAGCGCATCAACCGCAAGTTTGAGACCGCGCGTTCCTACGTGCCCCGCCCTGAGGTGCACACCGGCAAGTCGAAAATTGGAATCATCGCTTACGGCACCTCGCACTGGGCCATCACCGAGAGCCGCGACCAGCTGCGCTCCGAGTACAACCTGGAAACCGATTACCTGCGGGTGCGCGCCTATCCCTTCACCCGCGAGGTGCACGAGTTCATCGAGAAGCACGACCGCGTCTACGTGGTGGAGCAGAACCGCGACGCGCAATTGCTGGCGCTGCTCAAGCTGGATCTGGCGCCGGAACGCGTCACCCGCCTGCGCAGTATCGCGCACATCCACGGTTTGCCGCTGGACGCGCGCTCCGTGACCGACGAAATCATGATGATGGAGGGTAAGTAATGGCGAGCACATCCACACCCGCGCCCAAGACCAACCGCATCGGTCTGAGCGTCTTGGATTACAAGGGAGGGAAGACCACGCTATGCGCCGGCTGCGGCCACAATGCCATCTCCGAGCGCATCCTGGAAGCGATGTACGAAATGGGCGTGCAACCGGAGCGCGTGGCCAAGCTCAGCGGCATTGGCTGCTCCTCCAAGAGCCCGGCCTACTTCATGAACCGCTCCCACAGCTTCAACGCCGTGCACGGGCGCATGCCTTCGGTGGCCACCGGGGCGGTGCTGGCCAATCGTAACCTGCTGGCTTTGGGCGTAAGCGGCGACGGCGATACCGCCTCCATTGGCATGGGCCAGTTCATCCACCTCATGCGGCGCAACCTGCCCATCATCTACATCATCGAGGACAACGGCGTGTACGGCCTGACCAAGGGCCAGTTCTCCGCCACCGCGGACATCGGTTCCAAGCTGAAGACTGGCGTGATCAACGATCTGCCCGCCATTGACACCTGCGTGCTGGCCATCCAACTGGGTGCCACCTTTGTGGGGCGCTCCTTCTCCGGCGACAAGAAGCAGTTGGCGGCCATGATGAAGGCGGCCATCGCTCACCGCGGCACCGTCATGCTCGATGTGATTTCGCCCTGCGTGACCTTCAATGACCACGAGGGCTCCACCAAGTCCTACAAGTACATGAAGGACCACGATGAGCCGCTGCACGAAGTAAGCTTCGTACCCGCTTTCGAGGACATCAGCGTGGATTACGACCCCGGCACCACCCTGGACGTCACCATGCACGATGGCTCCCAGTTGCGCCTGCGCAAGCTGGAAGAGAACTACGATCCCACTAACCGCATTGGCGCCATCAGCCGGTTGCTGGAAGCGCACGACAAAAACGAGGTGCTCACGGGTGTGCTTTATGTGAATACCAAGGCTCCCAACTTCATTGATCTGGTGAACATGACCGACAAGCCCCTGGCCACCTTGCCGCAGGAGCTTACCCGTCCCAGCCGCAAAGTGCTGGAAGAGTGCATGGAGGAATTGCGCTAGTAGGGTTGTCAGGAGTCGGTTGTCAGGAGTCAGTTGTTCTTATGACAACCGCTATGCTGGTTTCCACTTAAGAAGAACGGCCCTCCGCTGGGAGGGCCTTGATTTTGTACTGGCCGATTTTTGTGGCGCGGCGCCCTCGCCCGCAGGCATCATCCTTACACTGAAGTTTCCCACGGCGGAACGGCTCCTTACCGCTGACTCCCGACTGCCGACTCCTGACTCTCGGTTCTAGCGCCGTTTTCTTTTTCCTGTGGTTTTCGTTCCAGTGGCTTTTCGGGCATTAACTAATTCGGCTTCATCGGGGTCTAGCAGGCTGGCCTGCTCGGGCTCGCCGCTGTGTTCGGCGTTCTCGCCAGGTTCGGGAAAGTCGGTGTCGGACGACTTAAGTAAGGGATCTTCTCCCCGATGAGGCAGTTGCCCCGCCATTGAGGTGTTGCCCTTCTCCCGCGGATTCTCCGGCTCGAATGCTCCCTTGTGACTGTCCATGTCCACCGTCCTGGTTAATATCGGCATAAGCGCCCTCCCTCTGATGTGGGGGACTACCCCAATTGTTGCTCCCGGCAGCGGAACCCGCAACTTTTTGGTGGATTAGGGTTTGAAAAACCAGAGATAAAGTGCAAGAGTGGGAAAGTCAGGGGGCGTGTATGAAGCAAGCAGGACGGCTGCTTTGCCTGTGCCTGTTGGTGAGCCTGGGGTCGTGGGCGCAAGATGGGCCCTCAAGCGCGCCCAAATCACGCAAGGCACACAGCGCGCCTGTGCACAAGATGACATCCCACGCCGCCCGCCGGCTTTCCATGCGAGAGAAGCAGGAACGGGCGCGCATGAGCGCCGAACAGCGCCGTCAAGCCAAGTTGGCCAAGAAGCAGCGCAAGGAAGCCAAAAAGCACTCCCGCCAAACGCGCAAAGCACAACTGAAGACTCAATAGAAAAACGCAAGATAAGTCTCACCGCCGAGACACAGAGCGCGACCAGGACGAAGCTTCAAAAAGATTTCACTGCGTCCTCGGCGTCTCGGCGGTAGATCCTAATGGTGGCGGGCCTACAATGTTTTATTCTGCCGGAGGCGTGCGACGGGTCCGTGAGGGAACCACGCCCAGCCGCCGCAGCCGTTCCCGAGCTTGCGTGGCCTCGGGAGAGCGCGGAAAACGCTGGATCAGCTGGCTCAGTTCGCGCACCCCGCCTTGCTTGTCCCCCAGTTCAATCAGGGAATAGCCCTTCTTGAGCTCGGCAGAAGCGGCTTTATTGCCGCTGGGAAACTGCTGCAGCACCTTGTCATAGTCCTGGGCCGCGGCCTGGTAGTTTCCGGCGCGGTATTCCATCTCCGCCACATAGAACAGCGCGTTGCCCGCCAGGTCGGTATTGGGGTAGTACTTCACGTAGTCGCTGAATTCCTGCTTGGCGATATCCATGTTGCCGGCGTTGTAGTCGCGCACCGCATTGTTG
>DATGGJ010000673.1:0-3052 GCA_035308585.1 Terriglobales bacterium | reverse complement strand
GGTGGATTTTCCGGAACCGGAAACGCCGGTGACGACGGTCATGACGCCCAGGGGGAAAGCAGCTTCGAGATTCTTCAGATTGTTTTCGCGCGCGCCCAGCACGGTAATGGTGTTGCTGCTGGGCCGGCGGCGGTCGGGCAGCATGGGAATGCGCTTCTTGCCGGAAATGTACTGGCCGGTGAGCGATTGCGGGGCGCGCATGATGTCCTGGGGCGTCCCGTGGGCGACAAGGTGGCCGCCATGGCGTCCGGCGCCGGGGCCGAGGTCAATGACGTAGTCGGCGCGGCGGATGGTCTCCTCATCGTGCTCCACCACCAGAACGGTATTGCCCAAGTCGCGCAGCGATTCGAGCGCGGCCAGCAGGCGGGAATTGTCGCGATGGTGCAGTCCGATGGAGGGCTCGTCGAGGACGTAAAGCACGCCGCGCAGGCGCGAGCCGATTTGGGTGGCCAGACGAATGCGCTGGCCTTCGCCGCCGGAAAGGGTGGCGGCGGAGCGGTCGAGCGAGAGGTAGCCCAGACCCACCGCGTTGAGGAACTGCAACCGCTCCACAATCTCATGCACGATGCGGCCGGCGATGATCTGCTCCCGCCCGGCCAGCTTGATGCCGGAGGCGACAACGAGGGCGCGCGAAACCGGCAGCGCGGTGAAGTCGGCGATGGACATGCCGTTCACCTTCACTCCCAGGCTCTCCGGGCGCAGGCGCTTGCCCTGGCAGGCGGGGCAGGGGGTGGCTGACATGTAGTTGAGCAGCCATTCGCGGTAGCTGTCTGACGAGGCTTCCTCCAGGGAACTGTTCAGGTACGCGAGCACGCCGCGGAAGCCGGTGCGGGGACCGCCATTGCGCTTGCTGGGCTCCCCGTAGAGCACCAGGTCCTGGACTCTTTCGGGCAGCTTTTCAAAGGGCGTGTTCAGGTTGAAGCCATGGGCTGTCGCCGCGAGTTGCAGCATGTGCTGCAGGTAAGAAGAGCCGGAGCCGGGGCCGAGGCCGCCATCGAGCAGGGGCTTGGACCAGTCCACGATAATTTTGGCGGGGTCGAAATCGTACTTGCTGCCCAGGCCGTGACACTCGGAGCAGGCGCCGTAGGTGCTGTTGAAGGAGAAGGAGCGGGGCTCCAGCACGGGCACGTTGATGCCGCAATCCGGGCAGGCCAGCTTGGCGGAGTAGAGGCGCTCCTCGCCGCCGACAACGGCCACCTGCACCAGGCCATCGGCCAGCTTCATGGCGGTGTTGATGGAATTTTCCAGGCGCTGCTCGATGCCGGGTTTCACCAGCAGGCGGTCAACCACCACTTCGATGGTGTGGTTCTTGCGCTTGTCGAGGCGGAGGTCATCTTCCAGGTTGACCAGTTCGCCATCCACGCGGGCACGGGTGAAGCCCTGCTGGGCGAGCTTCTCTGTTTCCTTCTTGAACTCGCCTTTGCGGCCGCGCACGATGGGCGCCATGACCATGACGCGGTCCTGCGGGGTGAGCTGCATGACGCGCTGCACGATCTGGTCGCCGGACTGGCGGCTGATGGCCTGGCCGCAGTGGGGGCAGTGGGGCACGCCGATGGAGGAGTAGAGCAGTCGCAGGTAATCGTAGATTTCGGTGATAGTGCCCACGGTGGAACGGGGGCTGCGGCTGGTGGTCTTCTGCTCGATGGAGATGGAGGGGCTGAGGCCGTCAATGGCGTCCACGTCGGGGCGCTCCATCTGGTCGAGAAACTGGCGGGCGTAGGCGGAGAGGGTTTCGACGTATCGGCGCTGGCCCTCGGCGTAAATGGTGTCAAAAGCCAGGGAGGATTTGCCCGAGCCGCTAAGGCCGGTAATCACGGTGAGAGAATTGCGGGGTATCTCAACGTCAATGTTTTTAAGGTTATGCTGGCGCGCCCCGCGCACCGTGATCTTAGTAATCGCCATCGGTCCCTGGGTGGTTTAGTACCTCGGTAATTGGACAGGTCCTCTAGTAAGAGGGAGAGTGGTTTAGCGCAATTTTACTCACGTATCTTAATCGTTAACAGCGGGCAAGGTCAACGCGAGTAAAGTGGGCAATGCGCCTGAGGGCGCGCCGTTTGCCCCGATGCCCGAGCATTGTTGCGAAATGTTGCAGGATGCGGTGGATGGCGGCGCGATTCTGAATGCCCCCCGCAATCGGATGCCTGGGCGCATTTTGAACGAAGTGGATTCGGACTACGCCGTCGCCTCCCCTGACGAGCGTCCCAAGCTGTACTTGATGAATTTCTGCCCGTTCTGCGGGCGCGCGATTTCGCGCAGCGTGTGGAACGCGGAGAAGAAGAAGTAATCGGCCGCGCCGCCGGCGAATGCATCCGACCGGCAGGTTTGAGCATCTTCCACTGGCGGTGCGGCAAAACAACAGGTGGGCCGAACCTTGAGCTTGCTTTTTACTTTAACGACCTTATTCTTCACCGTTCTAGCAGCCATGGCATTAGGAATTGCGGCCAGTTACTGGGCCGTGAGCGGCATCCTTTTTGCTTTTGGGCATCACTCACGAGTGAGCGAACCGTCCGCCCTGGTGGAATCGCCCGCCAGCGGCGACTGAATTTTCGTTAGACGTTTATCGGGCTTACCCAGCGGAAGACCGCTGGGTTTTTTTATTGGCGCCCGCAGGAGACGAGCCCTTCCAAAAGCTTTTTTCCTGAATGACGCCCTCCTGCGGAAGGCGCACGCGGGCGGGGGCGCCTGCGCCACAAAAGCAGTTCCCTCTTGCGCTCAGCTTTCGCCCGCGGGCGAGGGCGCCCGCGCCACAAAAGCAGGTCCTTCGCTGAGCTCAAGCTGACGAGCCCAGAATGCTGATCTTGTGAACAGAACTTGTTTTCCTGACTCCTGGCTTTAATAGCGCGCGTTGGTGACCCGGCTATCTTTTTCGCCCCGCAACCAGATGTAAAGCGGCGCTTCCGGCGAAGGAGGTGGCCAGGGGACGGCGATTTTCAGGGTCTGCTCGCCGGCGCTGCCGGGCACGGGAGTGGGAATGCCCTGGGCTTCGTAGCTGTGCTGGGAATTCCATCCGGTTCTATCAATCAGCTCCAGATCCTGGCCGGTCAGAGTGCCG
>DATGGJ010000672.1:0-9431 GCA_035308585.1 Terriglobales bacterium | reverse complement strand
ATTGTTCGTGGGGCTGACCGCGGCTTCTGCCGTAATGGTGGCCTTGTGGATGGCATTTGTGGTGCTGCACCGGCGCAAACTGGAGCGGGCGGCGGTGATTCTGGCCGCCATCTGCGCCATCGTGACCGCCTATCTCTATGTCACCATGTGGGGATTCACCATAATGCTGTAGCTGGCAGCTGGTGGTTGGACCTCAATCTTCCGCGGTCAAGCTCCTCCTCGAGCTCCCTTCCTTGTGTAAAGCTGCGTAAAGATGTGTAAAAGCTTGTAAATGCGTGCTCCGGGCCGCGACCGCCAGCCTACTTACCTCATCGAATAAGTAACAGTCGAGAAAGCAGGAAGAGGGTTGGCATATGAAAAAGATATTGAGCGTAGTGACATTGCTGGCGCTGGTTTCGCTGGGAGCGCTGGCGCAGGACAAGAGCGGTGAAGGTTGGAACGCACTGGGAGTGGTGCGCAATGCGCGGTACGTGTACGTAACCAGCTATGACGGGCCGCAGTTTTCGACGAACCTTCTGCCCGAGGACCGGACGGCAATTTCCACGGTGCAGAACGCGATTCAGGATGCGGGCTACGTGGTGGTTTACGAGCCCTGGCAGGCCGACATGGTTCTGGCAGTGCAGGCACGTCCATCTTCGGACCTGCTGGCCGTCTATGACGGCACAAGGTACGGGGTAGGCACGTACCTGTGGCGCGCCGAAGCCAAGAACGGGCTTTCAGGCTCGAATCCGGTGCTGATGCGGCAACTGGAGAGCGCGCTGGAACGGGCGGGAGCAAAGAGCTAAGCGGTTCCGGATCGGAGGCATGCCGGCTGAGAGATCAGCCGGCATTTTTTTGGAGTTGCCAATTTGTCCGGTGGTGCACGCGAGATGCTGCGGGACTGAAGTCCTCAGCATGACGCCTTCTTGCAAGGTGGACTTTCAGTATTGCAACAGAATTCTCACACCACCCCGGGAACACGAATACCTCCGCGTCCCGGCGGTGAAAAAGTCTACAGACCGGCGCCGGAATCGGCGCGGCGCTGGGCGGCTTGTGTGCCCACAGCTTTCATGCCGGAACCCCCGCCGGCACTTGAGTGCTGCCCATCTGTTTCGAAATCGCGAACAAATTCCACCAGCGAGCGCACCGCCACGCCGGAGGGGCCCTTGGCAATCCAGGCTTTGTTGTCGTCCATCCAGGCGGTGCCGGCGATGTCGAGATGGATCCAGGGCGTCTCTTCGGCGAATTCCTTCAGGAACATGGCGGCGGTTACCGCGCCACCCCAGCGTCCGCCGGTGTTCATGATGTCGGCGATGCTGGAGCGAATCTGCTCCTTGTATTCCTCGTCCAGCGGCAGGCGCCACATCTTTTCGCCGGCGCGCTCGAGGGCGCGGCTGAAGCGCAGAAAAATTTCTTCGTCGTTGGCGAAGATGCCGGCGTTCACCATGCCCAGGGCGACCACGCAGGCGCCGGTAAGGGTGGCGGCGTCCACCAGGTGAGTGCAGCCCAGTTGGCGGGCGTAGTGCAGGCCGTCGGCCAGCACCAGGCGGCCTTCGGCATCGGTATTGATGATTTCGATGGACTTGCCGGACATGGCAATTTGCACATCACCCGGCTTCTGCGCCTTCCCCGAAGGCATGTTTTCTGTGGCGCAGACGATGGCTATCACCTTGATTTTGGGGCGGAGAAGAGCAATGGCGCGCATGGCGCCCAGCATGGCCGCCCCGCCCGCCATGTCGTACTTCATTTTCTCCATGCCGTCGGCGGGCTTAATAGAAATGCCGCCGGTATCGAAGGTGATGCCCTTGCCGACCAGGCCGAGCACCGGCTTTTGCGGCGCGCCCTGGGGCTCGTACTTGATGATGATGAGCGCGGGGGGTTCATCGGAACCCTGGGCCACGCTCCAGAAGGCGCCCATCTTCAATTCCTTGATTTTGTCGGCGCCGTAGGTTTCGATGGAGAGGCGGAAGCCGTCGGCGTTCTTAGCGATTTCGCGCACCATCTCCTGAGCGCGCTCGGCCAGCACAGTGGGCGTCAGGCGGTTGCTGGGCTCATTGACCAGTTCGCGGGTAAAGTTCTGCGACTCGCCAACGATGCGTCCTTCCTCGAGGGCGCGGCGCAGGCGGGCTTCATCCTGCTTGCCGGGCGCGACCACGGTCATCTGCTCAACCCGCTGGTCCTTGCGGTCACTCTTGTAGGTATCGGGATCGAAGTTGCCGACGAAGGCGCCTTCAGCGACGGCTTTGACAGCATCAGCGGCGTTACCGCCTGACCAGCCCTCGGGCGCGATGAAGGCAAATTGGCGGATGCTCCTGGGCTTGAGAAACCGCACCGCGGTGCCGGCCAGCTTGCGCAACTCGTAACCGGAAAAGTTCGCGGCCTTGCCCCCGCCCACCAGAAGCAGGCGTTTGGCCTTGAGGCCCTGGGGACGGTGGATGAGGGCGCTCTCGAAAATCTTGCCGCTGACTTCGCCGGAGGCAAGCAGGTCGGTGGCGGCGGCGGAAACAGCTTTGTCGCTGGTTTGCAGGCTGGGATTGGGCGTGCCGTTCTGGCTGCGGTCGAGAACCACTGCGACCAGGCATTCGCTTTCGACCTGGCTGGGAGAGGAGAAGGAGATTTCGGTTTTCATGGCGTCGGTTTTCTAGGTTAGCGAAAGGGTGGAAGGTTTGTCATCTCGGCGAAGCTGGCTTCATCACGAGGACGCATCGGCACCGGAAAGTTGGGAGCCGGGAGTCGGGCCTTGGGTGCTGAAAGGCGGGAGCGTGGGCGAGGGCGCCCGCGCCACAACAATCAGGTTGCGCCAAGCACGCCTTGTTCAAGAATGGGGCGCTGATTCAGCATGAGGCGTTGCTGCAGGTCAGCGAAATCAACCCAGCAGGGAATGCCTTCCCAGGAGGGGCGCAATTCGCCCTCCGCTTCCGCCAGAAAGACAGAAACCCGAGAGGGATAGGGAACGGAGGCGGAGTAACGGAGCAGGAGGGAGTGGGAGGTCAGACGAAGGCCAGTTTCTTCGAGCAGCTCGCGGGCGAGGGTACGCTCATCGGATTCCCAGAACAGCGCCAGGCCACCGGGAAAGGCGAGGCCCAGGCCGTCGCTGCGTTCCACCACAAGAAAGCGGTGGCCGCGACGGATGACGGCGGCGGAGCCGCGCAGAGCTCCGAAAACAGGGAAGCGGCCGTAAGCCGCAATACAGCTTCTGGAGATTACGCGAAACAGCCGCTGCTGCAAGCTCCAGGGCACGAGGGCAGGGGTATTAGCCTACTACAGCCAGAAAAGTTGCGTTAACCTGCCCGCGGGAGTAGCGGCCCCGAGTTGCGCGAGCAGGAAAAATCGGCCTCTACTTGGGGGCGCCTCTTCTCCCTCCGGGAAGGCACCTTTGGGGCCGGGCCTGTCTCCAAATTCCAAGCAAACAAAAAAGCAGGGAAGCGGACCTGAGATCATGCAATTCTTGACGGTCAACGCGGGGATGTTGGCATACGGCGGCGCAAGCAAGCTGGTGTTGCTGGCGCAAGGTGCCCGGGATGTACTGGGCCAGGCCTGCTTCTGGCTGACAGTGACGCTGGCCGTCGCCGGTTCAGCGCTTTCGGCGTTCTGCATCGTTTCTCCCATTTCCGAGCCCAGAGTTGACCCCTATTCATTTCTGGGACAGTGGTTTATATGGCTGGCAACGCCGCTGTTATGGGCGACAGTGGCGGTCTCGCTGGCATACGCCTGGTTGCGGCCCTTGGATGTGCTGCTGGTGCTGGTTGTACTGGGGACTTGCCGTGCGGCGGCGCAAGCTATTTGTGACTACAGATGGAGAAGGACAAAGGACAAGCGGATACCCCGAGTGGCTTATCTGGCCCGGCCGCACCACCCCCTGTAGGCCCGCCATCTACTATTAGCCTGGCTTATCAACTCTATAAAAATCATAAGCTTGACTAATCAATTCCGACCTGCGATAGTGCCTCTACACCTTGCCGCTCCCAGCCGGCAATCATTCGGAAAAAGATTCGATGTCCAGCCACAATGGAAAACGCCGCAGCGCCCCCCTCGTCGCGGGGTGGAACCGCGCGCCTGCCCGTGCCATGCTGCACGCCGCCGGTTTCAGCCGCGAAGACCTGGAAAAACCGCTTATCGGCGTGGCCAATACCTGGATTGAGATCGGCCCCTGCAACCTGCACCTGCGCGAGCTGGCGGAATACGTGAAGCAGGGCGTTCGCGAAGCCGGGGGCACGCCGCTGGAGTTCAACACCGTTTCTATTTCCGACGGCATTACCATGGGGAGCGAGGGCATGCGGGCCTCGCTGGTGAGCCGCGAAGTGATTGCCGACTCCATCGAACTGGTGGGGCGGGGCAACATGTTTGACGGCATGATCGCGCTCTCCGGCTGCGACAAAACCATTCCCGGCACGGTGATGGCGCTGTGCCGGCTGGATATTCCCTCGCTCATGATTTATGGCGGCTCCATCGCGCCGGGCAGGTTCGAAGGCAAAGACGTTTCCATTCAGGATGTTTTTGAGGCGGTGGGAGCGCACGCCCGGGGCACCATGACCAACGAGCGGCTGGCCTGCCTGGAAGACAGCGCCTGTCCCGGAGCGGGCGCCTGCGGAGGCCAGTTCACCGCCAACACCATGGCCATGGCCACGGAGTTCCTGGGGATTTCGCCGCTGGGCAGCGCCAGCGTGCCGGCCACCGATCCGGCCAAGCACGAAGTTTGCCGGCAAGCGGGGGCGCAGGTGATGGAGTTGTACCGCCGTGACCTGCGGCCTAAAGCCATCATCACGCGAGATGCGCTGGAGAACGCGATCGCCAGCGTGTGCGCCTCTGGCGGGTCCACCAACGCGGTGCTGCACCTGCTGGCCATTGCCGCGGAATTGGGCATTGCGCTCAGCATGGATGATTTCAATCCCATCAGCAAAAAAGTTCCGCTACTCGCCGACTTGAAGCCCGCGGGCCGCTTCATGGCTACAGATTTGTACCGCGCCGGCGGCACGCGCCTGCTGGCCAAGCGCCTGCACGAAGCCGGGCTGCTGCATTCGAAGGCCATGACCACGTCGGGGCGCACGCTGGGCGAAGAGGCGGCGGAGGCGAAAGAGACTTCGGGGCAGGAAGTGGTTCGTCCGGCTGCCAAAGCTTTAAGCCCGACCGGCGGCCTGGCCATCCTGAAAGGCAATCTGGCGCCGGAGGGCTGCGTGGTCAAAATCGCGCACCATCATGGCGACAACTTTCGCGGTCCGGCGCGGGTATTCGACAGCGAAGAAGCGGCGTTCGCGGCGGTGGAGAAGAACCAGTTGCGCAAGGGCGACGTGGTGGTGATCCGCTACGAAGGGCCGCGCGGGGGGCCGGGAATGCGCGAGATGCTGGTGGTAACGGCGGCGATTGTGGGCGCGGGGCTGGGCGAGCAGGTAGCGCTGATCACCGACGGACGGTTTTCCGGCGCCACGCGCGGGCTGATGATCGGCCACGTTGCGCCCGAGGCGTTTGTGGGCGGTCCCATTGCCGCAGTGCACGACGGCGACATGATCAGCATTGATCTGGCGAAACGCGACCTGACGCTGGAAGTGAGCCAGGGCGAATTGGCAGCGCGGCTGCGCAAGTGGAGCGCGCCCGCTCCGCGCTACACCCGCGGGGTATTTGCCAAGTACGCCAGCCAGGTATCCTCCGCGTCGCAGGGCGCGATCACGACGCCGGCGCCGGCGGCGGAAATGGCAACAGCAAAACACTAATCATGAGCAAAGAGCGCAAAACTGGAGCAGAAATCATCTGGAAGTGCCTGGAGCGGGAAGGCGTGAAGCACGTGTTCGGGTATCCCGGGGGCGCCATTCTTCCCGCCTACGACGCGCTGCAACACAGCTCCATCCATCACGTGCTGGTGCGGCACGAGCAGGGGGCCACGCACATGGCTGACGGCTACGCGCGCGCTTCGGGCGGGGTGGGCGTGGCCATCGCCACTTCCGGCCCGGGGGCCACCAACATGGTGACCGGCATTGCCACCGCGATGATGGATTCTTCGCCCATCGTCTGCATCACCGGGCAGGTGGGCAGCAAGCTGATTGGCTCTGATGCGTTCCAGGAAACCGACATTACCGGCATCACCCTGCCCATTACCAAACATAATTATCTGGTGACGCACGCGGACCAGGTGGCGCGCACCATCCGGGAGGCGTTCTACATCGCCAAATCCGGGCGGCCGGGGCCGGTGCTGATTGACGTGACCAAGGACGCGCAGCAGTCCAATTGCGAGTTCGACTGGGAGGCGGCGGCGCCGCAGTTGCCCGGCTACCGTCCCGACCTTTCGCCCAAGCCTGACGAGTACGAGCAGGCCATGGAGCTGATTCATCAAGCTAAACGCCCGGTGATCCTCGCCGGCCACGGCATCCTGGTTTCCGGAGCCGGCGGGGAACTGCTGCAGTTCGCGGAGCGGGCGCAAATTCCGGTGGCGCTCACGCTGCTGGGACTGGGCGCTTTTCCCGCCTCGCACCAGCTCAACCTGGGCATGATGGGCATGCACGGCGAGGCCTGGGTCAACACCATGATCCAGGAAGCCGACCTGCTGATCGCGCTGGGCATGCGCTTCGACGACCGCGTGACTGGGAACATAAAAACATATGCGCGCAATGCCAAGAAGATTCACGTGGAAATTGATCCCGCCGAGATCAACAAGAACGTGCGCGTGGATGTGGCGCTGGTAGGGGACCTGCGCGCGGTTCTGCAGGAACTGCTGGAGGAGTTGGAGCCCTGCCAGCACCGCGAGTGGCTGGATTACCTGCGCAAGCTGAAGGGCGATTCCGCCGTGCGCGACATTCAGAATCTGCCTGACAGCGGCCACCTGTACGCCGCGCACGTAATCAACGACCTGTGGCGGACCACCGAGGGCAAGGCGCTGGTAGTAACCGATGTAGGCCAGCACCAGATGTGGGAGGCGCAGTATTACCACCATGAGAGCCCGCGTTCGCTGATTACTTCGGGCGGCCTGGGCACCATGGGCTTCGCGCTGCCGGCGGCGATTGGCGCCAAAGTTTCTCGCCCCGACGCCGAGGTGTGGGTAGTGGTGGGTGATGGCGGCTTCCAGATGACCATGGCCGAGCTGGCCACCATGGTGCAGGAGAAGTTGAAGGTCAACATCGCCATCATCAACAACGGCTACCTGGGCATGGTGCGGCAGTGGCAGGAATTTTTCTACGACCGCAACTATGAATCCACGCCGCTGCTGAACCCCGACTTCGTGAAGCTGGCGGAGGCGTTTGGAATCCGCAGCACGGCGGTGAAACAGCGTGCCGAGGTGGTGCCGGCCATCCAGGCCGCACGCCAGCACGAGGGGCCGGTGCTGATTGATTTCCAGGTCGAACAGGAAGATTCGGTGTATCCCATGGTGGCGGCGGGCGCCGACCTGCACCAGATGATCCGCCGGCCCAGCGTGCTGGTGGAAACGGCCGCCGACGAGTAAAGGCAAACATGCTCAACACCTTCGTGGTTTACGTGGAAGACAAGCCGGGCGTGCTGACCCGGGTGGCGTCGCTGTTCCGCCGGCGCGCCTTCAACATTGATTCGCTGACCGTGGGGCGCACGGAAAAGGCGGGCGTTTCGCGGATGACCATCGTGGTGGATACCGATGAGACCGGCGCGCGGCGGCTGGAAGCTCACCTCTACAAGCTGATCAACGTGCTGCTGGTGGAAAATGTGACCGCCGAGGCGGCCGTGTACCGCGAGCTGGCCATGATTCGCGTGACCGCGACGGCGGCTCAGCGCTCGCACATCATGGACCTGGTGGAAGTATTCCGCGCCAAGGTGGTGGATGTTTCGCCGGATTCGATGATGATCGAAATTACCGGCACGGACGATAAGATTGACGGCTTGCTGCACGTGCTGGAAGGGTACGGCGTGCTGGAGATGGTGCGCACCGGGCGGGTCGCCATGCGCCGGGGCGCGAAGGCGGCAAACGGCGCCAGCGCGGGTGCGGATTCGGCGGATGGGACGCCGGCTTCCGGCCCAATTTCGTATTCGGTTTAGTGTGGAGACGGGGCTTCGGCCACGAGCTTTGCAGATTTCGGAACTAAAACAGGAAAGGAACTCCTCCATGGCCAAGATTTATCACGACGAAGATGCTGATTTGGCTCTGATTCGCGCGAAGAAGGTCGCCATCATCGGCTACGGCTCGCAAGGTCACGCCCACGCCCTGAACCTGAAGGACAGCGGCGTGAGCGTGCGCGTGGGTCTGCACGAAGGCAGCCGCTCTCGCGCCAAGGCGCAGGCGGCGGGGCTGACCGTTACTTCCGTTGCCGATGCGGCGCGCTGGGGCGACGTGGTCATGATCCTGATTCCCGACACCACGCAGCCGGAAGTTTACGAGAAGGAAATTCGTCCCTATCTGACCGCCGGAAAGACACTGATGTTTGCCCACGGCTTCAACATCCGCTACGGCACCATCACATGCCCGAAGGATGTGGATGTGACCATGGTGGCGCCCAAAGCGCCCGGGCACCGCGTCCGCGAAGTATTCGTCGAGGGCGGGGGCACGCCCGCGCTTTTGGCCGTGCATCAGGACGCCAGCGGCCGCGCCCGCGAGCAGGCGCTCTCCTACGCCAAGGCGATTGGAGCGGCGCGTGCCGGCGTGCTGGAGACTTCGTTCAGCGAGGAAACCGAAACCGACCTGTTCGGCGAGCAGGCGGTGCTGTGCGGCGGCGTGAGCGAACTGATCAAGGCGGGCTTCAACACCCTGGTGGAGGCCGGCTACCAGCCGGAGATCGCCTACTTCGAATGCCTGCACGAGCTGAAGCTGATCGTGGACCTCATCTACCGCGGCGGGTTGAACTACATGCGCTACTCGGTAAGCGATACCGCCGAGCACGGCGACTACACCGGCGGTCCGCGGGTGATCACCGATGAAACGCGCGCCACCATGCGGCAGATGCTGCGCGAAATACAAAACGGCTCCTACGCGCGCAAGTGGATCGAGGAGAACAAAACCGGGCGCGAGTGGTTCGACGCCAAGCGCGCCGGCGAGCAGGAGCAACTGATCGAGGAAGTAGGCGCGCGCCTGCGGGCCATGATGAAGTTCCTCGACCCGGTCACGGTGAAGCAGGAGAGCAAGCGCACGGCGGTGCCGGCGTAGGAAAACGCTATACCAAAGTTCTGTCATCCTGAGGGAAGTGGGCGGATTCGCTTGGGAATCCGCCCGCGAAGTCGAAGGAGGCCGGGTTCGCGCGCGCCATTCCCACTGTCCGAAGGAATTCTTCCTTTAGGATCTAGCTTGTTTTATGGCAGTCGGTAAGAACTCCTTTTGGCCGTCCAGCAGGTCCTGCCCAGCGCAGGGGTCTTTCGACTCGGGCGTGCGCCCTCAAGATGACAGCACGAAGTTTGCAAGTGCGTTGACAGCGGCCTGCTGGGCAGGTATATTCACTCACCATGCACGCGGTGCGATTTAGCTGGCGGCGATTTTACCGCTACTACTTTGAGAGTAGCGGCGCCGG
>DATGGJ010000671.1:0-7933 GCA_035308585.1 Terriglobales bacterium | reverse complement strand
TCCGTCGGCGGTGGTGCCTTTGTGACCGACGCCCAGGCGTTTCTTGACGCCCGCAATCACGTCGTCGGCGCCGCACAGCATGCAGCTGATGTTGCGGCATACCTGCACGTTGTACTTGCCGCGCGGCTTGGTGGTCAGCATCGAGTAGTAGCTGATCACATTGCGCACTTCCAGTTCGTTCAGCTCCAGGCGCTGCGCGATTTCGCGGATGGCCTCGTCGCTGAGGTAGCCCAGCTCGTCCTGCATGTAGAGCAGGGTGGGCACCAGCACCGAGCGCCTGGTGGGATAGTGGCCCAGCATCTCGGTGAAGCGGCGTTCGAAGGTGTCAGAAAACCTCATTCAGTCTCGCTGATTTGTAATTTAGCAATTTGCAATTTGTAATTTTCAACTCCTGCTGCGCGCTGTGTGCCGCGACGCAGTAAATAGAGCTGTGAGTTCTCGTGCTTCGTTCCAGAGCGGAGCCAGTTTATCTCGCTTGATAATATCGGCATCAGCCAGCATTCCGAGCCAGAACATAGTCTCGTCGGCTTCTTCTACGACGATGCCAAGCCTGGCAATAAATTCAGGTCGCGACCTTGCTCGGCATACCGCTCTGTAATTTGCCGCCACCGCCGTCCCGCAGCGTAGCAGTTGTTTCCCAATGACTTGCGCCTCGGTGGATTTAGGCAATGCTCGATAGAGTCGAATCACCCGCAGCGCAAAGTTCCTGGTCCGCTCCCGCAACTCCTCCGGAGACGGCATAAAAATTACAAATTTCAAATTGTGAAATTACAAATTCACAATTAATCAATTACCGGTCTATCTCCCCCAGCACGATGTCAATGCTGCCGATGGCGGCAACCACGTCGGCAATCAGGCGGCCTTCGCACATTTTGGGCAGCGCCTGCAAGTTCACATACGAAGGCGAGCGCATGTGCACGCGGTAAGGCTTGGCGGTTCCATCACTCACAATGTAATAGCCCATTTCTCCGCGGGGCGATTCGATGGCCTGGTAAACCTCGCCCGCGGGAACGGTAAAGCCCTCGGTGATGATCTTGAAGTGATAGATGAGGGCCTCCATCTGGGTCTTCATCTTCTCGCGCTCCGGCAGCACCACCTTGGGCGCTTCCGCCTTAATGCGTCCCTCGGGCATGCCGGCCAGCGCCTGCTGCACAATTTTGTTGGACTCGCGCAGTTCTTCCACCCGCACCATGTAGCGGGAGAAGACGTCGCCCTCGCTGCGCACCGGCACCTTGAACTGGAACTGGTCGTAGCCGGAGTAGGGCACGTCGCGGCGCAGGTCCCAATCAATGCCAGAGGCGCGCAGCGTGGGCCCGGTGGCGCCAATAGCAATGCCGTCCTCAGGGGAGAGGTAGGCCACCTTCCTGGTGCGCTCCACCCAGATGGGATTGGAGGTTAGCAGGCCCTCATACTCGTCCACCTTCTCGGGGAAGCGGTCCGCAAACTGCTTCACGCGTTCGAAGAAGCCGAGCGGCGGCTCCAGGGCCAGCCCGCCGACGCGGAAGTAGGATGTCATCATGCGCTGGCCGCTGACCATCTCGAATATGCGCAGCAGGTCTTCACGTTCGCGGAAGCAGTAGAGGAACACCGACATGGCCCCAATATCGAGCGCATGCGTTCCCAGCCACACCAGGTGGGAGTTGATGCGGGTCAACTCATTCAGCATGACCCGAATCCACTGTGCCCGTGGCGGGATTTCCAGGCCCAGCAACTTCTCCGCCGCCAGCACGTAGCACAGATTGTTGGTCATGGGGCAGAGATAATCAATGCGGTCGGTAAGCGGCACCACCTGCTGGTAGAACTTGGCCTCACAGGTCTTTTCAATCCCGGTGTGCAGGTAGCCGATATCAGGCATCATGCGCACTACATTTTCGCCGTCAATCTCCAGGATCAGGCGCAGGACGCCGTGGGTGGAGGGATGCTGCGGGCCCATGTTCAGGATCATGGTGCGATCCTGGCCAGGCTCGATAACCGGTGTTGTCGTGAGGTGGCCCATGGTTTACCGGTATCCTTCGACGGGGTAATCCTTGCGCAGAGGATGGCCCTCCCAGTCCTCGGGCATCAGGAGGCGGCGCAGGTAGGGGTGGCCCTGGAAACGCACGCCAAACAGGTCAAAGACCTCGCGCTCGAAGAAATTGGCGGCCGGCCAAACGCTGGTAATGGACTCCAGGCTGGGGTCCGAGCCGGGCAACTGCACCTTGAGCCTTACCCGTTCCTTCCGCTTCATGGAAAGCAGGTGGTAAACCACCTCGAAGCGCGGTTCCGAGGGATACAGGTCCACGCAGGTCAGGTCGGAAAGAAAGTTGAACTGGGCTTCGGCCGAGTCCTTAAGAATGGCGCAGGCTTCGCGAATGGCGGCGCGCTGCAGGTAAATGGTCAGCTCGTTGCGATCGAACTTGGCCGACTGCACCGCCTCCCGCCTCCAGGCCAGCAAGGCGGCCAGAGCGGGACGCTCCAGCAGATCATCCAAATTGCTGATGACGGGGGGGATGGGCATCTAAAGCGACTCTCCCCGGGTGGTGGACCAGTCCAGCACGCCCTTCTTCCAGACATAGAAGAATCCCACCAGCACGATGCCGATGTACACCAGCATCTCCCAGAAGCCGAACATCTTCAGCTCCCGCAGCAGGATAGCCCAGGGGTAGAGGAAAACCGCTTCCACGTCGAACAGGATGAAGAGCATCGCCACCAGGTAGAACTTGACCGAAAAGCGCTCGCGGGCATCCCCTGTCGGCGTGATACCACACTCGTAAGGCTGCATTTTGGCCCGGGTGGGCCGGCGCTGACCTACAATCCAGGATAAGAGTACGATGGCAGTCGCCAGAGCTCCGGCAAAGACGAAGTAGATCAGCAACGGCAGGTAGCGAGTGAAGTAATTGTCCGGCATAGAGCTGGCTGTATATAATTCGCGGCCAATATAAGGGCTAAACAAATTAGATTAGGTTTTGACAGTTGCCACTGTCAAGCGCGGCGGGCCTGACGGCGGCGGAGAAGGGGTTGTCCGCACTGGTACGCGGGAGCAGGTCGCTATGATTTTTGGTTTCAATACCGACGTTAAGCACCAGGAAACGGTTTACCACGTGCAGAGCGAGGCTCGAGAGCATGAGCGCCTGCTGCAGACGCAGGTGTTCGTACGCGGACGGTGCATTGGGAAATTGGCCACCCCATACCAGAGTGGGCAGCGCGACGATGCCTCCGAGAAGCAGCTGGAACAGAGCCTGCGGACGCAGCACAAATCGGTGCTGGACGCGATTCGCGAAGGCCGGCTGGAAGGCGTGCTGGGACGTCCCGACCAGGAAATCCCCAAGGGGCCCAGCGGTCTCAAGCTGCAGTGGACCAACGCCGATTCGCTGCGCTCGGCGGAGGGCCTGATGGTGAGAATTCAGGTGAGCGAGAACGAAGCTCCAGTGGAAGGCGCTAAGGTGACCGCCCGGCTGAAGCGGGCTGAAGGCGAACCCCTCTACTCGCAGGCGACCACCGACTCCTCGGGTGCCGCGGAGCTGAAGTTGGGAGCAGCCGAACCCGGCCTCTCGGGTTCGGACATTCTCGTCCAGGCGACTTACGGCGGCCGAGTTGCTACCCGCAAGTTCCGCCTGCGCAAGACCGCCCGCGCGTAAAACTAAAATTTTTCACCACAGAGGACACGGAGGAGGCCAAGGTTTCCTGGGTCTTCGCAAGTAAATTCACTATCATCCAATTCTGAATACCAAGATGCGGGTCAAAGAAATGAAAACTTATTCCTCTGTGTCCTTTGTGTCCTCTGTGGTGGAATTTGGTTTTGCGGGGGTTAGAATCCAGACATGAAGCTGCGGATCAATGGCGAGGAGCGGGAACTGGCGGAAGAGCTGACCTTGGCCGCACTGGTGGAGCAGTTGGGCATGAAGGCGGACCGGGTGGCGGTGGAGCTGAACCGGGAAATCGTCAGCCGTCCACTCTGGCCGCAAACCCGCCTGCAGCCCGGCGACTGCCTGGAGATCGTGCAATTCGTGGGCGGCGGCTTCAATTAGGAAGCAAAACCGCAAATCCTCTGTCCTTTGTGCCCTCTGCGGTCTTCATCTTGTTTGCAAAAAGTCCTGCCACGATGAGCTAGTTGAGCACGAGGTCAAAGTGCTGGCGCAAGGCGGCGCGCCATTCCTCTTCGTTGGCGAGCATTCGCTCCTCTTTTTCGCCATTGCGGGTGATGATGAGCTTCATATCCGAGAGCGTGATCCGCCCCTCGGGCGTGGCGCGCGTGCACAGGCGCTTGCGGGTGAAGCTGGAATCAGGCGAGCTCTGGTGGTAGTGGCACATTTCCGCGAATTCCTGCAGCCGGCGGGGTTGAGGGCTGAAGCGATATTGCGCTTTCCAGGAACCTTCGGCCTCCCACTTTTCAAGCTGGAGCACGCCGGCAGTTTCCAAGATGCGATAGATTTGGGTTCCGTCTTTCTGCGCGATGCCGGGAAGGAGCCGGAGCGGCTCAATAAAAGAATCGCCAAAACCCACGTCCGCCAGCCAGGGCCGGTCCAGGTCCACGCGCAGGGTGAGATGGTCGAACTCGGGGCCGAAGGAGCCGTCCTGGCGGGCCACGCGGGCCGACAGCAGCGTGACCTGGAATCCGATCGCCTGCAGCAAAGCAGCAAAGGCGCCGTTCATCTCATAACAGAAACCGCCGCGATGCTCCTCCACGATCTTGCGCACGCAGGCGTCCTGGTCAACCACGATTTTCCGGCCGCGTGAAATATCCAGGTTCTCAAAAGGCACCGCCAGCATGTGGGCGCGATGAATGGCGCGCAGCACCTCCGGGGTGGGCGTCACCGGCCCGGTGTAGCCGATTCGCGCGAGATAGGCGGAGACGTTCATATGTGTGAAGCGAAAATCAAAACCCGACCGCCGAATACGCGGAGGACGCCGAGGAAGATTGTTTCCTTTCTCGGCAGGGGGTCTTCCCAAAGCACTAGAACCATAGCGGCGGACTCAGACTTACTTTAAACCTCTACGTTCCTGCCGTCCTCTATGGTTCGCATTTTTTCCGGGCGATGGTATGACACCACCTGCGGCACAACTACAGTGTCATCAGGTCGGGCAGGGCGAAATAGAAGAACAGCGCGATCAGGACTAAATAGCCGAGCATGATGAGCGTCCATCCCATGTTGTGGCGGATGACCGCGCCCTCGCTGCGCACGAACTTGCTGGTGGAAACGCCCACACTGGCGGTCTGAGGCGCAATGGGCTTACCTACTTCCGCGCCTACCGAGTTCAACGACGGCAGCAGAAGAGCCGGCATATTGAGCAGGCGCCCGGTGACCGCCTGAACCGGACCGAACATGGCGTTGGTGGATGTGTTGCTGCCGGAAAGCGCCACCCCAATCCAGCCTAAAATGGGCGCCAGCGCCACAAAAGCCACGCCCGTCTTGGAGAGCCCATAAGCCAGCGAGTTGGCCATGCCGGTATAGACGAAGGTGTAAGCCAGGGCAAAAACGAACAGGGCGACGATGAGCGCGCCCCAAATCTGATGGAAGGTCTTGGCGAACACCTGCTTCAAAGCGCCGGTTCCGGGCCGCAGCAACGCCAGAATCACCAGCCAGGAGGCCAAAATCGAGGTGCCTCCGCCCAGGGGATTGAAATTGAACGTGGAAGCAATGGCCTTCTGCGTCACCGAGGAAAGCGCCGTTTCTGACAGGTGAAAGAGGCTGATGGAGGGCAGATGCGACCAGGGCCCGGTCCAGGCTACCACCACAGCAATCAGCACGATGTAAGGCAGCCAGACGGAAAACGCGCTGTCCAGGCTGGTGGGCGCCGAAGTCTCAGTGGGGGAAGGCATCAGTTCCAGGGGCAAGCCGCCGAAGCCGCGAATGGTTTTTGGCGACCACAATTTCACAAAGCCAAACAGCACCCAGAATGAGACCAGCGCGCCGCTCAGGTCGGGAAGGTAGGGGCCGAGGTAGTGCGCCACCGGCCACTGTCCGGCGATGTAGGACAAAGAGCCGACCACAGCCAGCGGCCAGGCTTCGCGCACGCCTCTCCAGCCGCTGACCAGGTAAATAAGAACCCAGGGCGGCAACAGCGCCAGCACCGCCACTATGTTTCCCACCGAGGCGGAGAGCGCCATGACGGGCAGGGAAGTGACCACTGAGAGCGCCAGAATGGGTACGCCCAGCGCGCCATAGGAAACGGGCGCATTGTTGGCTAGGGCCGCGATGCGAATGGCCTCCAGGTCGGCGATGCCCAACCCGGCCAGAATGGGCACCACCACCGCCCAGGGATAGCCGAATCCCACCAAGCCCTCCAGCAGCGCGCCAAAGGCCCAGGCCAGCATGATGGTTTGCACGCGAATGTCGGCGGTGGCGTGGTGCACCATCCAGGACTTGAAGCGGGCGAAATTGCCGGTCACAACCAGGGTGTTAAAAATCACCAGTCCCCAGAGAGTGATCCAGTCAATCACCCAGGCGCCGGAAAGAGCCCCATAGCAGTAGGAGCGCAACATGCCGCCCCAGGGGGCATGCCAGACCAGCGCGCCCAGAGCGAGCGCGACGGCGCCGGCAATCAGAGCCGCCAGCCATGCGGTCAAACGCACAATGGCCAGCAGCAACAGCAACACGGCCAGCGGGACCAGCGCCAGCAGAACGGTTAGCCACATGTTGCCGGCCGGATTGAGCGTTTGCGTGAAAATTTTGCACTCCCGCGAACAAAACATTAACCACAGAGGACACGAAGGACACTGAGGAAGATCTATTTCATTTTGTTTGGGCTGATTCGGCGCGGATTTTCAAATCCTGTAAGGTGATTCCTTTTGCCACTCACCGCTGCCACGGAAAATGAAAGCATGTTCCTCTGTGTCCTTTGTGTCCTCTGTGGTTTATTTGACGCTCATATCGCGGACGCCTGGGCCGATGGCTTCAGCCACTCCGGCGGAACCTCGACATAGGAGCGGTCCAGTTCGCGGATGGAGGCGCAGCCCAGCAGGCGCAAGGTGCGCTCCAGGTCGGCAGTGAGGATCTGGATGGCGCGAGTGACACCCGCTTCCCCCGCCGCTGCCAAGCCGTAAGCGTAGGCGCGCCCAATGAGCACGGCGCGGGCACCCAGGCAGATGGCCTTCACAATGTCGCCGCCGCGGCGGATGCCGCCATCCATCAGCACCTCGGTCTTATCGCCCACCGCCGCCACCACTTCCGGCAGCGCCCGCAGAGTTGGCGAAACACAATCCAGCTGGCGGCCGCCGTGGTTGGAGACCACCACCGCGGCGGCGCCCTCGTCTACCGCGCGGCGCGCGTCCTCGGCGGTAAGTACGCCCTTCACCACGATGGGGCCGGGCCACCCCTGGCGCAGCCAGCGCAAGTCTTCCCAGGTGACCGCGGCGGCTGCCAGCGCGGCGCCCACATCAATCAGCGGCATGGGCTTGCCGTCGGGGAGTACGACGTTGGCCATAGGCGGCACCCCGCCATCGAGCAGGAAATCCAGGAGCCAGCGCGGCCGCGACAGCACCTGGGGAACGTAGGGCAGCTTGGAAAAAAGGTTTCCGCCCAGCAGCGGGACCATGCCGTTGCGCACATCGCGCTCGCGCAATCCGGCCACCGCGGTATCAATGGTCACCACCAGCGCCGCACACCCGGCTGTCCGTGCCCGCTCCACCGTGCGCTGCGCCACTTCTTCGCGCCCGCCCACCAGGTAGAGCTGGTAACACACCGGACCGGTGGATGCAGCTTTCACGTCCTCCAGCCGGTGCCCGGAAAGGGTGGAAAGAATGTAGCCGGTACCGGCTTTGCCGGCGGCGCGCGCCGCGGCGCACTCGCCCTCCGGGTGCATCACCCGGCTGTAGCCCACCGGCGCCAGCAGGAAGGGAAGCGAGAGCTCCAATCCCAGCACCCGGGTGCGCAGGTCGCAGGCAGGTATGGCGACGGCATGACGCGGCCGGAAGGTGACCTGCTCGAAGGCGCGGCAGTTCTCGCGCAGCGTG
>DATGGJ010000670.1:0-3599 GCA_035308585.1 Terriglobales bacterium | reverse complement strand
CACCTTGGCGCTGGGCATTGGGGCCAACGCATCGCTGTTCAGCATAGTGAACACCGTGTTGCTGCAGCCCCTGCCCTTCAAGAATCCGTCGCGGCTGCTCATGTTGTTTGAGGGCCTGCCACAAATCGGCTTTCCCAAGTTTCCTTTTTCAACTCCCGATTTCACCATGGTCAGTCGCGGCCAGAAATCTTTCGATGCGATCGGGGCCATCCAGGAAAGAGAATTTGAAGTCTCCGGTCAGGGGCAACCCGATCGTATTGTCGCGGCGCGGAGAGCTCTTCACAAAAAAAGCGGCACGGATCGCCCGTGCCGCAGACTTCACACCAGTTGATTTCGACTCTTAGTCGGCCGCAGCCGCCAGCTTCTTCTTCGAGAGATACCAGTCAGTAACTTCGAAGTCCTTGGAGCCGGCGCGCTTTTCCGCGTCCGCTTGTGTGAGCGGAGCGGGCACGATAACCGCCTCGCCCGGCCGCCAGTTGGCGGGGGTGGCCACGCCGTTGGCATCGGCGGTCTGCAGCGCGTCGAATACGCGCAGCAGTTCGTCCACATTCCGCCCCAGCGACAGCGGGTAATAGAGCAGAGCGCGGATGATGCCCTTGGGGTCAATGAAGAACACAGCGCGCACCGCGGCGGTGTCGCTCACTGCTTCGTGCACCATGCCAAAGGCGCGCGCCACTTTCTGGTCGAGGTCGGCAATCACGGGGAAGGGCACCTTGATTCCGGTGTGCTGCTCGATGTTGCGCACCCAGGCGATGTGCGAATAAACGCTGTCAATGGAGTTGCCGATGAGTTGTACGTTGCGCTTTTCGAAGTCGGGGTTGCGGCGCGCGAACTCAATGAACTCGGTGGTGCACACCGGGGTAAAGTCCGCGGGATGGGAGAACAGCATCACCCACTTGCCCTTGGAGGTGTAATTGCTCAGGCGGATCATGCCGTGCGTGGACTTGGCTTCAAAATCCGGCGCCGGCTCATTGATGCGGGGAAGTCTGCTGACAGTTTCCGTGATTTCTGGGCTCATTTTTGTCTCCTGATGTCGTCAATTGGATGTTGGCCTTGTAGCCAAAGACTCACAACCACAACCGAAGTTCCAGTGCCCGGGTGAGGAGAGACGCAAAAGCAAAACCCACCCGCACAGCCGGGCCGGGTGGGTTGTAGAACCTTTTTGCGGGCTACTCCCCCACCGGCACGCGGCAACAACAACACATGGCCATCGTGTTCAATGAGCGGGAGAGCGTCACAATGGCAATAAGGATACGCGCGGCGGAAAAGTTGTGTCAATCGGCCCGGGCCGGCATCCATTATGGCAGCGCAAGCAAGGAGCAGAGGCATGAGCCAGCCGGCCCGGCGTTTTTCTCTGGTGCAGATGGATGTGTTTTCGGCCAAGCCGTTGGAAGGCAATCCCCTGGCCGTTTTCCCCGACGGTCGCGGCCTGAGCGATGCCGAGATGCAGGCGCTGGCCAAGGAGATGAACCTTTCGGAAACCACCTTTGTTCTGCCAGCAGACCCGGCGGTACAGCGGGAACGCGGCGTTCGCGTAAGGATCTTCACCGTCAGCGAGGAGTTGCCGTTTGCCGGCCATCCCACGCTGGGGACGGCCTTCGTACTCCGGGGCACGAGTGGCGCCTCGGAGGTGGCGCTGGACCTGAAAGCCGGCAAAATCCCGGTGCGCTTTGAAGCGCACGATGGTCAACCGGTCTTCGGTGAAATGAGGCAGCGCGATCCGGAATTGGGCGCAACTCACGACCGCAAAGCGGTGGCCGACGCCATTGGAGTTCGCCCGGAGGAAATCGCCGACGACGTGCCCATCCAAACTGTCTCTACCGGCGTGCCTTTTATCATCGTTCCGCTGCGCTCGCTGGCCACCGCGCAAGGCATGAAAGCGGACTGGCAGCGCGGAGCCGAATACCTGCAGCGCGCTCGGGGACAGTTTTTCTACCTGGTGTGCCGGGAAACCGTGGACCGCAGCGCCCGCCTGCACGCGCGCATGTTCTTTTACAACGGCGAAGACCCGGCCACGGGCTCTGCCGCAGGTTGCGCGGCGGCCTGGATGGCGGCGCATGGCGTGGCTAAGCCGGGTGAGCGCGTGCTCATCGAGCAGGGCGTTGAAATGGGGCGGCCCAGCCGCATTTTCGTCCGCGCCGACAGGGATGGTAACCGGGTAGTCAATGTGCGCGTCGGTGGAAATGCGGTGGAAGTTTTGCGCGGGGAAGTGGCGCTGTGAATGGCGCGCCAATTTCTTGGGCAGAGTAGAGAGTAAAATCGCGGATTTGTAGTCCTTCTCTCGCGCAGACAAAAAATTCATCGCGCCGCCTGCTATTGTCTTCTGCGGCACTTTACAAGTGAGGTCCCCGCCATTAGGATTCAGTTCACCCGCAACAGCCAGGTTCGCAGTTGACAATGATGTTCAGCCGGCCCGATGTTCTTCGTCAGCGATGACGCCGAGCGCCGATTCCGAATAGAGTTCAGACAGGATCATGAAGCCCAAACGGACCATTCTCTGCGTAGATGACAACGAACAATCGCTCTCCATTCGCAAGGTGATGCTGGAAACGCGCGGCTATCGCGTCGTCGCCTGCAATAATGCCCAGGAAGCGCTGCAGCATTTTCGCCAGGGCGGCGTGGACCTGGTGCTGACCGACCTGGTAATGCCGGGCGTGGATGGAACGCGGCTGATTGACGAGGTAAAAAGCGTTTCGCCGGAAACTCCCACCATCCTGTTCTCGGGGAAGATCCGCATTTATGACCGGGACACGCGGGCGGATGTCTTTCTGCCCAAGGGAATGTACGCGCCTGCGGAACTGCTGGAACGCATCCGCGTGCTGCTGATACGCAAGCGCGGCCCCAAACGGCCGGCACAGCGCCCGGTGGTAATGGCGGGATGACACGCATTGAGTAATTGGGTAATTTAGTAACTGTGTAATTGGACCCGGAGCAGCGGCGCTAGCAACTCGCTTTCTCGGCGCAGATCTTTCAATTACACAATTACCTGATTCCTCAATTACTCAATGGTTCGCTTGCTCATCAACTGGCTGCTAAGCGCTCTGGCCCTGCTGATTGTGGCCCGCGTGGTGCCTGGCTTTCACGTCAGCGGCTTTGGCGCGGCCTTATGGGCGGTGATCGTCATCGGACTGGTGAACGCCACCCTGGGGCTATTCCTTAAATTGATTACCCTGCCCTTGACCATCCTCACCTTGGGCATCTTCTGGTTCATTATCAACGCCCTCATGCTGGAACTGGCTTCGGCGTTTGTCCCAGGATTCCGCATAACCAGTTTCGGCGCGGCCTTCATCGGCGCCATCGTCTTGATGCTGGTGAATATGTTCCTGAAGTGGCTGGTGCGCCGCTCCCCGCGGCAGTACTGAGTGTGAAAAATGGATTTCGCCGAGAGGCACAGAGGAATTGACCATTTGCGATTGACGTCTGCCAAGCGCGGCCGCCCGGGAGCATGGCGGCCATGAACGCTCAGGCTGCCCGCTAGCCCTAGATCATCTGCGCCACCTGCTGCAGCGTGGCCACCGACTCTTCCGGCAGCTGCCCGCTTGTATCCGGCGAGAGGTTCAACAGCAGGTTGGCTTTGCGCTCCATGCACTCGCGATAAT
>DATGGJ010000669.1:0-3439 GCA_035308585.1 Terriglobales bacterium | reverse complement strand
AGTTCCAGCTCAATTTTGCCGCTGAGCACCATCTGCTCCAGCAGCTTGTTTTCGCCCACGTAGGTGCCGATGTGGCGGCGGATCTGTCCGGCGGCCAGCAGCAGGCCCACGCCAAACCCATCCACCCCGGCGTTGTTGCTCATGGTGGTCAGGTTTCTTGTGCCCTTCCTGACCAGGGCTCGAATCAGGTTCTCCGGATTGCCGCACAGGCCAAAGCCGCCGATCATGATGCTGGCGCCGTCAGAGATGTCGCGCACCGCTTCCTCGGCGCTGGCCACCACTTTGTTCATAAGACGTGGATTCTACGTTCGCACGCCACTCAACGCAAACCGGGCAAAATCAACCACCGAGGACACAGAGAGCACATAGAGAACTGAAATTCAAGAATCTGATCATTGGACGGAACATACTAAGCTCCAGATCAGCACGTCCGGCATAAACTCATAGGAAGTTTTTCATTTCTTCCCTCTGTGTTCCTCTGTGTCCTCTGTGGTTAAGGATTTTCTAAAGCTATTCGCGAGGTCGAATTCGGCCGCCAGTTCCCGAGTGCTGAGGTTCTCCCGAAGGTGCGCCAGGCGTTGTTCCAGTTGCAGTAATGCCTCCTGCAGGTTGTTGCGGTTGGTGAGCGCAATGTCGCGCCACATGCCGTAGGGGCTGGCGGCGGTGCGGGTCATCTCGCGCAAGGCCGGACCGGCCAATTCCAATGCCTGGGGGTCGGCGCCAAATTCCTCTGCCAGGCCGGCTGCTAGCGTGGTGGCCACCATCTGCGGCAGATGGCTCAGCCAGGCGCACAGGCGATCATGCCGTTCCACGTCCATGCTGAGCACACGCGCGCCCATGGACACCACCAGTTCCAGAAATTCCGCCGCCAACGTGGAAATTTCGGCCAGTGGAGTGGTCGCCCATACCGCCCCGCGAAACAGCCCGGCATCCGCGTTCTCGATTCCACCCTGTTCCCTGCCCGCCATGGGATGGCCGGGAAGAAAGCGCTGCCCGGCTTGTTGCCCAAAGACGGCCCGCGCCCGGGCCGCGATTTCCGCCTTGGTGCTGCCCACATCGGTGAGCAGGGAATGTGGGGGCGCCGTCGGCCCTATGCGCTCGATGAGGTCAATGATGGCGCCCACCGGCGTGGCCAGCAGGATGACGTCGGCGCCTCGCGCCGCCTCCGCGGGATCGCTGAAGCCAGCGTCAATGGCGCCTCGTTTACCAGCCTGCTCCAGCACCGGTTCGCGGTCGCAGCCGACCACGCGACCGCTGAAACCTGCCTGGCGCGCCGCCAGCGCGAAAGACCCGCCGATCAGCCCGGTGCCGACAATCGTAATTTGACGAATCGAGTTCACGCGATGCTGCGGCCCACCGCCGGCGCAATAATGCGCAACTCGTTCATGAGCTGGCGAAACTGCTCCGGGTACAGCGACTGGGCGCCGTCGGAGAGAGCGTGGTCGGCATCATGATGCACTTCGATAAGCAGAGCATCGCACCCCGCCGCCAGAGCCGCCCGCGCCATGGGCGCGACCTTATCCCTCCGCCCCGTGCCGTGGGAAGGGTCCGCGGTCATGGGCAGGTGCGACAGCTTATGGATGATGGGGATGGCGGAAATATCCATGGTGTTGCGGGTGTAGGTTTCAAAAGTGCGGATGCCGCGCTCGCACAGGATGACCTCGTAGTTCCCGCCCGCCATGATGTACTCGGCGGAAAGCAGCAGCTCTTCCAGGGTGGCAGCAATGCCCCGCTTGAGCAGCACCGGCTTGCGGGCCTTGCCCAGCTCGCGCAGCAGGTTGAAGTTCTGCATGTTGCGCGCTCCCACCTGCAGAATATCCACGTAGGGTTTCATCACCGCGATCTGGGAGATTTCCATCACCTCGCTGATCACCAGCAGCCCGTACTTCTCGCCGGCCTGGCGCAGCAGCTTGAGCGCTTCCTCGCCCAGTCCCTGGAAGGAATATGGAGAAGAGCGGGGCTTGAAGGCGCCGCCGCGCAGCACGCGCGCGCCCGCCTCCGCCACCTGCTCCGCCACGGCAAACAATTGCTCGCGCGATTCCACCGAGCAGGGACCGGCCATGACCACCACTTTGTTGCCGCCAATCTCCAGGCCGTTGGGCAGTTTGACGATGGTGCCTTCCGGGCGGAAACTGCGCCCCGCCAGCTTATAGGGCGCGCTGATGCGGTGCACCTGGTCCACGCCGTTGAGCAGCTCCAGTTCCCGGATATCGAAATCCACACGCGCGCCCACCGCCCCCAGCACCGTCTGGCGCACGCCGGTGCTGCGGTGCACTTCGAAGCCCATCTTCACCAGGTGTTCGATCACCTGCTGAATCTGCTCTTCGCTGGCCGACTCCTGCATGGCGACGATCATAAGGAAGCTGACAGGCCGCTAGCTCCTGGCTACTAGCTTCCAGCTGGGAGCCAGTGGCGAGGAACTGCTTTCAGTCATTTACCTCCGATTCCAGTTCGGTATCGCCGGGCGTGGTGGTTCCCTCCGGCACGATCTCCTCTTTTTGAATCTTGCGCATGATGTCAATCAGGCGCTCGTAAATCCGTATCAGGTCCTGATGTTCGAGCGGGCCGCGGTTCAACTGGCGCACATTATCAAAGATGATCTTCTCCCGGTCCGGCTCGTAAATGGGCATATTGGTATTACGCTTGAGGCGGCCTATGGCGCGCGCCGCTTCCGCCCGCTGGTTGATCAGCTCCACCAGCTTGCGGTCAATCTCGTCAATTTTCTTGCGCCAATCGGCGATATCCATAAGGTTCCGGGAATTTACAAATAGTAAGCGAATGCGTCCAGTTTGTAATCAGGCGCGAGTAGCCGAGGTGCGGGCCCGCCCGGCGCGGCTTCCGCTCACCAGTCCGGCCACGAATTCCCGCACCGCCGCCGCTTCCCGGCCGGGGTTGCGCTCCACCGTATGCACGATGGCGCTGCCCACCACGGCCGCGTCCGCGTACTCGCCCACGGCGGCAAATTGCTGCGGCGTGGAGATGCCGAAGCCCACCGCGACAGGAATTTTTGTGTGCCGGCGCAGGCGCCGCACCAGGTCGCGGGCATCCTGGGGCGGCTGGTCGCGTTCTCCGGTCACGCCGGTGCGCGACACCGCGTACACAAAGCCGGTGGAGGCCTCGGCAATCCTCTGCAGACGGGAATCGGGGCTGGTCGGCGCCGCCAGAAAAACCGTGGCCAATTGTCGTCCCCGCATGGCTCGCAGGTAATCGCCGGCTTCTTCCACCGGCAGGTCGGTGACCAGGGCGCCGTCCAGCCCGGCTTGCCCGGCTGTATCGCAAAAACGTTCCAGGCCGAACTGCAGAATCGGATTCAGATAAGAGAACACAATCATGCCGGCCGAAGTCTGGCGGCGCCGACCAGCCCCGATTCCCGTCTGCAGAGGATTGCCGAGGCCTCCACCGGCTTTGTGTACGCGGTGTCGCGCACCGGCGTGACCGG
>DATGGJ010000668.1:0-6033 GCA_035308585.1 Terriglobales bacterium | reverse complement strand
GGCGAGCAGGAGCAACTGATCGAGGAAGTAGGCGCGCGCCTGCGGGCCATGATGAAGTTCCTCGACCCGGTCACGGTGAAGCAGGAGAGCAAGCGCACGGCGGTGCCGGCGTAGGAAGCGCTGTACCAAATGTTCTGTCATCCTGAGGGAAGTGGGCGGATTCGCTTGGGGATCTGCCCGCGAAGCCGAAGGACCCCGGGCTAGCGCGTCAATTTAATCGCAGTCGGTAAGAAATCCTTTCGGCCCTCCAGCAGGTCCTCCCCAGCGCAGGGGTCTTTCGACTCGGGCGTGCGCCCTCGCTCAAGATGACAGCACGAAGTTTGTAAGTGCGTTGACAGCGGCCTGCTGGGCAGGTATATTCACTCACCATGCACGCGGTGCGATTTAGCTGGCGGCGATTTTACCGCTACTACTTTGAGAGTAGCGGCGCCGGCGAACCGTGTGCCCGGGCAGTGTAGATAAGCCCAAAGGTTCTAGCCAAAGCAGCCGCGCTCTCTCAGGGAGCGCGGCTTTTTTGTTGAGGTGTTTTGCGGGCGTCTGAGCCCGCAGCCGAAATCCTGGGCGCAGCGAAGGATCCAGCGTACTGAGAAACACAAGGTCCTTCGACTCGCGCTCCTTCGCTGCGCTCGGTCGCGCTCGCTCAGGATGACAGAAAAAGAAAAAGGAGCTGTTTATGATCGTGAACATGGTGGAAGGGGCAAGCGAGCAGGAAATCGAACACGTGATCGAGCGCATCCGCGAGGCGGGATTCCAGGCGCACGTCACCCGCGGGGAAACCAAAACCATTGTGGCCGCGGTAGGCGCCAACGGTCGGAGGCACGAACTGGAGGCGCTGAAGGCGGCGGCGGGTGTGGAAGACGTGGTCACCATCGCTACGCCCTTCAAGCTGGTGAACCGGCAGACCAAGCCGCACCGCACGGTGGTGGAGATGGGCGGGGTGCGGATTGGCGGCGGAGAGTTCGTGGTCATCGCCGGGCCGTGCTCGGTGGAATCGCGGGAGCAGATGCTGGCCACGGCGCGCGCGGTGAAGGAAGCGGGAGCGGTCATGCTGCGGGGCGGGGCTTACAAGCCGCGCACTTCGCCCTACGACTTCCAGGGCCTGGGGCTGGAGGCGCTGGAAATCCTGAGCGCGGTGCGGCGGCAGACGGGCATGCCCGTGGTTACCGAGGTGATGAGCATGGAAGACATTGACCTGATCTGCGAGCACGCGGACATGCTGCAGGTGGGCGCGCGCAACATGCAGAACTTCGCCCTGCTGCGCAAGCTGGCGGTAATCAACAAGCCGGTGCTGCTCAAGCGCGGGCCCTCGGCCACGGTGAAGGAATGGCTGCTGGCGGCGGAGTACCTGCTGGCGGGCGGCAACTCGCAGGTGGTGCTGTGCGAGCGCGGGATCAAGACATTTGAAACCGAAACGCGCAACACCCTCGATCTGGCGGCGATAGCCCTGGCGCGGGAACTCTCGCACCTGCCGGTGCTGGCCGATCCTTCGCACGGCACCGGGCGCCCCAGCCTGATTGCGCCGCTGTGCCGCGCCGCGTTCGCGCTGGGCGCCGACGGCGTGATCATCGAGGTGCATCCCTGTCCGGAGCGGGCGCTCTCCGATGGCGCGCAGTCGTTGGACTTCAAGGGCTTTGCCGCCACCATGCGGGCGCTAGCCGAGCCCCTGCCCGCCATTGCCCGCGCCCTGAGCGCCAGCGCGCAATGAAGATCGCCATCCAGGGAGAGCGCGGCTGCTTCAGCCACGAGGCGGCGCTGAAGTTGGTTCCGGGTTGCCAGGTCGTGCCCTGCGCGCGGTCGCGGGAAGTGTTTGAGCGGCTGAGCCGAGGCGCGGTGGCGGCCGCGGTCATTCCCATCGAGAACTCCCTGGCCGGGTCAGTGCTGGAGCATTTTGACCTGCTGCTGGCGCACGATGTGTTCGTGCAACGCGAGCACCGGTTGCGCATCAACCATCACCTGATTGCCGCTCCCGGGGTCAAGCTGAAGGATGTGCGGCGCGCATTCTCCCATCCGGTGGCGCTGGACCAGTGCCGCGATTTCTTCCGCAAACATCCGCGGATTCGTTCCGAACCGTTTTATGACACCGCCGGCAGCGTGAAGCACGTGGTGGAGAAGGGGCTGGGCGATGCGGCAGGGATCGGGCCCAGGCAGGCGGCCAGCGAATACGGCGGGAACATTCTGCAGTCCGACCTGGAGGATGACCGGCAAAACTTCACGCGCTTTTTTCTGGTCTCCAGGAAACGACAGATTCCGCCGGGTGCCAACAAAAGTTCGATCGCGTTTTCTTTGAAAAATGTTCCTGGGGCGCTGTTCAAGGCGCTCAGTGTGTTTGCCCTGCGTGACCTGAGCCTGGTCAAAATTGAATCACGTCCGGTGCGGGGCAAGCCCTGGGAGTATGTGTTTTACGTGGACATAGCGGGCGGGGAAGCGGCGGTTCGGGAGCGCTCATTGCGCCACCTGCAAGAGGTGGCGGAGTGGGTGAAGGTGCTGGGGGTGTACCCGGCGGCCAGATGACAACCGCAAGCGAAGAGCGAACCCCAGGGACGCCGAGCACGGTGAGGTTTGGAATACTTCACCTCTGCGCTGTCTGCGTGAATGATTGTGAAGTCAGACGGCGGCCAAGGCAGGACCATCGCTCACCTTGGCCTTCTTCAGGAACTTGCTGACTTCCTGGGCGGTGGGCATGGAGGGCTGCGCGCCCTTGCGGGTAACGGAAAGGGCGGCAACGGCACAGGCGAAAGTGGCGGCCTCGAGCGGGCTTTTGCCCTGCAGCAAGCCTACGGCCAGGGCGCCGTTAAAGGCGTCGCCGGCAGCGGTGGTATCCACGGCGCGCACTTTGTAACCGGGAATGTGCCGGCGCAGTCCGTCGCGGGTGGCCAGATAGGCGCCTTGCGCGCCCAGCTTGATGATTACGTGGCGGGGGCCGCGGGAGAGCAGATTTTCAGCGCATTGGGGAACCTGGGATGGGGCAAGCACCTCGCCCGGGTGTCCGCACAAGGCGCTGGCCTCAACTTCATTGGGGGTGAGCCAGGCGAGCTGCAGCATCAGCTTGGGCGGCAGTTCGCAGGCGGGCGCCGGATCCAGCATCACCGGGATATTCTTGCGGTAGCCCAACTCGGCCACATAAATCACAGTTTGCAGGGGCACTTCCAATTGCAGCAGGATGATGCCGGCGGAATTGATCAGGCTTTCGAATTTGGCCAGGTCCACGGGCAGCAGTTGGCTATTGGCGCCGGCGATAATGGCGATGCTGTTCTGGCCGGCGGGATCGGTGAAGATGAGAGCGGTGCCGGAGGGGGTCTGGGGCGCGCAGGTTACGCCGCGAACGTCAACTCCGGTCTGGCGCAAACCCTGGCGCAGCAATTCGCCGCTGTCATCGTCGCCCACCTTGGCGATCATGCGCACCGGGTAATCCAGCCGGGCCACGCTTACGGCCTGGTTGGCGCCTTTACCGCCGTAGAATCTGTGCAAAGCGGTGCCGGTGACGGTCTCACCGGAGACGGGAAGGTGAGGAACCGCGGCCACCACGTCCAGATTGACACTGCCGATCACCACCACGGGTTTGGACGCGGCTGTCAAGGACGGGCAACCATCCCCTCCCAGGGAGGCCGGAGGAGAAGCGCGTAATACTAAACCGCCACACCGTGGGTTGCCAAGATTTTTGTGCCTGCAACGGCAGGCAATACTAGAATCGGAACGTGGCTGCGGAGGGATGGGCAGGCGGGGGATGGTTCGCGAAACTCCGCGGCTAAGGCCCTGAATCAGCGGCGAAAGTTGGGCGGGGTAAAGCCTTACGCTTCGAAGCGGGTGTAAGCTTTCGGAGGACAGATGGCTATACGCGAAACCAAACGCATCACCATGCGGCAGATCGCGGCCCGGGCGCGCGTCTCTGTGGGGACCGTGTCCCACGTGATCAACCACACCGCCGGGGTGCGTGAACCGGTGCGGCGGCGCGTGCTGGAGGCCATCGAACGCCTGGGATACCAGCCCAGCCTGCTGGCCCGCGGGCTGCGCCGCAACCAGACCACCATCATCGGGGTCATCATTCCGGACATTTCCAATCCCTTCTTCCCCCTGGTGGTGCGCGGAGTGGAAGACATCGCCTACCAGAATTCCTACCGCCTGATGCTGTGCAACGCGGATAACGACGCGCAAAAGGAACAAGTGTATTTCGATGAACTGCGGGCTTACCGCATGGCCGGACTGATTGTGATTCCTTCCGCCGACAGCCGGCTGGTCGCCGCCGCGGGTACGGCAGGGGAATTGCCGGTGGTCTGCCTGGACCGTTGTCCGGAAGGCTGGAAGGGCGACAGCATCACCGTGGACAACACCGAGGGCGCTTACCAGGCAACACGCTATCTGCTGGAGTTGGGCCACCGCCGAATTGCCGCCATCACCGGTCAGTTGCATGTGACCAGCGCGGTGGAGCGGCTGAAGGGCTTTAAGCGGGCGCTGCGTGAATTCGGCATCACGATGGCGCCTGAGTACATCCAGGAAGGCCGTTTTGACCGCCTGAGCGGTTATGAAAAAAGCCTGATGCTGTTGCAGTTTTCGCCGCGGCCGACGGCGGTTTTCGCGGCCAACGACCTGGTGGCGCTGGGAGTGCTGGCGGCCATGCGCGAACTGGGCCTGCGCTGTCCGGAAGACGTGTCGCTGACCGGATTCGACGATCTGGAACTGGCGAGCTTCACCAATCCTGCGCTGACCACCGTGGCCCAGCCCGCCTACCAGATGGGAGCGCGGGCGGCGGCCCTGCTCTTTGAGCGCTTGCGGGGCGAAGACCTTCCGGCGCAACACATCGTGATGAAGACGGCGCTCAAGGCGCGCGACTCCACCGCGGCGCCGGGGGGCGATGAGTAAACCCCGGTCTGCCACAAAAAGACACTGCGCCCCAAAAAAGCCAAGCACAGGTCACGCCGAAGGGGCGCCCGCGGCACAACTCTCGCTTGGCAACTAGCGCTATTTGGCGGGCCCGGGCGAGGCCGGCGCCGCCTGGGTGACGAACAGCGCCCGGACGTTCTGCTTCTGCATCAGATTCTCGAAATTCACCAGGTCGGTGTTCACGATGTTGGACCAGCGGGCAAGTTGCGCGTCGCTTTGCTTTTTCAGATTGTCGAACTCCTGATAGGCCGCCGCCGTGGGCGCGGAATCGTTATCGCCTTCCACGTAATTGGCCAGGTAGGAGAGCTTGGCATCCAGGCCGGGCGGGTAGCGGAGGGAGTCCTCGTTGGCGGAAATTTTCATCTGCACCAGGGCATCTTCCACGTCGGCCACCCTGCGGTCCAGTTCCTGGCTGGCGGTGTAAACCAGTTTGGCGCCGCCCTGGCTGCTGGCCAGACGCTTCTGCAGTTCGTGGGTCTGGGCGCGCAGGTCCCAGATCTGGTTGACCGCCTCGTACACCCGGGTCAGCTCAGCCTGGATCTGGCGGGTCAGGGTGATCTGCTTTTCCAGGTCGGCCAGCGAAACGTGCTCCCGCGGGTCCATCTTCACCTGCAAAGGCGTGGTGTAGCTCTTGCCGTCCACGGTTAGGCGCACCTGGTACTCGCCGGGCAGCACCATGGGGCCGCGGGTGCCGTCCTGATACTCATACAGGTAGTAATTGGGCAGGCGGGGCACCTCCTGGTAACGCAGGTCCCAGACAAAGCGATTCATGCCCGCCTGCAGCTCCATCTCTTTCTTGGGCTTTTCATCGTCGGGATCAGCGGGCTCGTCGAGGTCCTTCACATCCTTGCTGGTGACCTTGCGCACCAGTTGACCCTTGGAATCCAGAATCTCGATGGTGGCCTGCTTGGGTATGGACTTCAGGTTGAAGTAGATTTCCGCTCCGTTCGGGGGATTTTCGCCCTCGTTCACGGGCTTCTCGAAGCTGTGCGGGATGCGCACCCGGTATGAAGGCGCCGGGGTGTAAAGGTGGGCCGGCTGCTGGGCGATTTCCGGACTGTACTGGCGCAGCGGAGTGATGTCGTCGAGCACCCAGAAGGAGCGGCCGTGGGTGGCCAGGACCAGGTCATTGTCGTGGATGACCAGGTCGTGCAC
>DATGGJ010000667.1:0-5361 GCA_035308585.1 Terriglobales bacterium | reverse complement strand
GCGGGAGGAGCGGGAAACAGGTGCGCCTCTTGGCTCTTGGCCCTGGCTCCTGGCGTCAGGCCCTAGGGCCTTCCCTGTGCTGCCGGCACTCAGCCTACCCTCGAAGACTAAGTGCCGAACCCCTAAAGTGTGGCGCTATGGGTAGCGCTGGCGGCGCTGGCGGCGGCGCTGCCTGCGCGAGCTATGTCGCACACCCGCAATTCCAGGCCGCCGAATTCCGGGTGGTCGTTGTGCTCCAGCGTGTAAGCCACATCTATAAGGTCGCCAGCCAGCACCTGTTCCTGGCGGAAACGCTCGGCCATGCCCCAGCCCAGCGCGGGAATACCGGTGGTGAACTTGCGGCCTTCCTGCTCCACCGCCAGCTTTATCTTGATGTGTTTGTCTTTGAGCACACGCGGCGGAAGCAGCACGCGCACGTTGCGGGCCAGGAATTTAGGCTCCGGATTTCCTAATCCGAAGGGTTGCATGCGGCACAGCGCGTCGAAGAGGTCGGGAGTGGCGTGGGAGAGCGCCAGTTCGTCATCCAGGTTCAACACAGGCTCGAAATCGGCGGCCGTGAGTTGGGTGCGGGCGTAGGCGTCCATAGCCGAGCGCAGCTGGGGCACGCGCTCAGAGGCAAGGGCAAAGCCCACCGCGTGAGCGTGGCCTCCGTAGCGGCTGAAAAGTTCCTGGCAGGATTCGAGCGCGTTCAGCAGGTGGAACGCGGGAATGGACCGGCCGGAGCCGTGCGCCTCCTCGCCGAAGCGGGAGATAACCAGGGCCGGCCGGCAATAGCGCTCGACCACGCGGGTGGCGGCAATGCCGATCACTCCCCGATGCCAGCCTTCACCATCCACCACAATGCAATATGCCTCGCGCCGCTCCGGCGAGTCGTCCAGAAAGCGGCAGATTTCTTCCACGATGCGCGCCTCTTCCGCCTGGCGCTCAGTGTTTAGTTGATTCAGGCGCTCGGCGATTTCGCGCGCCCGCGTCAGGTCCTTCACCGTGAACAGTTCGATGACGTCGCGGGCCACGTCCATGCGCCCGGCGGCGTTGAGTCGTGGAGCCAGGCGGAAGGCCACGTCGGTACTGGTGAGCGGGCGTGAGCCGTCCAGTTGCGCCACCTCCAGCAGAGCCTTGAGCCCCACGTTCACCGGAGAGCGCAATCCCGCCAAGCCCAGGCTGGCGAAGACGCGGTTTTCATCTACCAGCGGCACAGCATCCGCGATGGTGGCGATAGCCAGCGGTTTGAGGAATGATTCCAGCAGCGGGCGCAGCTTGCGGCCATCGGGCAGCGCCTTTTCCATGAAGGCATGCGCCAGCTTAAAGGCCACACCGGCGCCGCACAGCGCCTTGCAGGGATACTCGCAGCCGGGCTGGTTGGGGTTGAGCACCACCAGGGCCTCCGGCACACCGCCTTCATGGGGCAGGTGGTGGTCGGTGACGATCAGGTCCACGCCCACGCGGCGGGCAGTCTGGGCTGCGTCGAAGGCGCGAATGCCGGTATCCACACTGACAATAAGGCGGACGCCCTGGGCGGCGGCGCGCTCAATCACGTCATCTTTCATGCCATAGCCTTCGCGGATGCGGTGAGGCACGTGGAAGTCGGCTTCGCCGCCACACAGGCGGATGGCGGTGACAAGGATGACAATAGCGGTGGTGCCATCCACGTCGTAGTCGCCATAGATGAGGATTTTTTCTTTACGCTCCAGAGCGGCGCGCAGCCGTTCCACGGCGGCCGCCATGCCGCTCATGGCATAAGGCGAGTGCAGGTGATCGAGAGAAGGGGACAGAAAGCGCCGCGCCGTTTCGGCTGTGGCCACGCCGCGCATCAGCAGCAGGCGGGCCAGAGTGGAGGAGATGGAGGCTTCGGCCGCCAGCCGCTGCGCGTCCATTCCATTCAGGGAACGGAGATTCCAGCGCACGGCTCAGTGCTCGTCTTCCTGGTCGGATTCGTCAATGGTGATGCCGCCGAAGTCGTCCAGCAGTTCGACGATGCGCTGGTAACGTTCATACCATTGGGTGGAGGCCTCGTAGAGAAACAGCGTGCCCTGGTAGGCCCAGCCCAGCTGAATGAAGCCGGTCTTAGCCACGTAGGTGCGGAGCAGGCGGACCTCTTCTATGTCCTCGTCGTTGGTGTAATGCGCGTTGCGCACGCGCTCCATCAGTTCATCGAGCTCTTCCCGCTCCAGGACCCAGTCGTCCATCGTAAGAAACGTGGCTCCGCCGGCTTTGGCCAGTTCCACGAAATCCTTCCACCCGTCGGGATTGCCGGAATCCTTCCACATCACCGCCTGTACCTGGTCGTAATCCACGTAGGCGGGAAGACGGCGCATGCCATGGCCCTCGATGAAGGCGGTCATGTCATCTTTCAGACTGCTCAAGTCGTCGGCCATGGGGTGGTTCTTACGCGGATTCAGCAAGATAACATTTTAGACCGATTGAAGGGCAAGGGGATAGGGTATGGCTCGGGGCTTTTAGCTTTTTGGCTTTTAGCAGTGCGCTATAGGCTGAAGCCAAGCGCCAAAGGCCAGGAGCCGATGTGCTAAACTCAAAACTTGCGCTAAGCGCCTCTTCCAGACATGGTCCTGTCGAAAGAATATGTGAGCTATCTGGCTCGCGAACTCACCAAGAAACTGATAGCCGGGCAGTTTATCGAGACGGACAAAGTCCCCGCTGTCACCGAGAAAGTGCACGCCGCAATGCTGGAGGAGCTTGCCCTGGAAGACCGCATCAACGACGAAGTGCGCATTATTCTCGATACCTACGCGGATGAGATGCGCAAGACCGGAGCCAACTACCAGGAGATGTTCAAGAAGGTGAAAGGCGAACTGGTGCGCAAATATAAGGCGGTGCTGTGAGACTGAGCCGCGACAAGGTCAATAAGGTGGCCCATACCGTCACCGACGCGCTGGCTGGCATGGACGAAGTGGAGTTCGTCGAGGACCGCAATACCATCCGCCTGGAAGCCCGCCGCATACTGGAAGAATTGCTGGGACAGGAAGCCAAAATTGACGCCGCCGCCCGCCAGAAGATCGAAAGCCAGAAGCGCACCATCCTGGAAGGCTCGCAGGAATGGGACATCCTCTACCGCAAGTACTACAACGAGGAAGTGAAGAAGCTGGGAGTGTAGGAACAGTTCTCAGTTCTCAGTTCTCAGTTCTCAGTTCTCGGTTCTCAGTTCTCAGTATTCAATGTCCATCCGTCTTAAGCCTCAAGCATCCTGCCCCTAAAAGCCGCCGGTCAGGCAAACAAAAAAGGCACATGCCTCATCGGGCCTAGGCCGGCGCCGTGCGCCAGGCTCGGTAGAGATGCCAGATTAGTGCACCCAGGCCAAGGCAAAAGGCAAGGAATTCGAACACAAAGCCAATGCCAAAGGGCAGGTGGAAGAGCACGGTAAGAATGAGCAGGCCGACAAAATAGGCCAGAAGTCCCTGGCCGGTGCGAGGTTGCGCCCCCTTAAAGATGATGAACCCAAGGAAAGCCGCCACAAAAACCACCGCCAGGTACAGTCCGATCAGGTAGAGCCCGAGACTAATGAATGCCAGGGGCAAGCCGATCAGGCTGACGGCCACGAGCACAATGGCGACAGGCGTACCTACCAGAATGGCGAATCCTAAGAGAAAACTGCGCCAACCCGAACCGACCGCCCGCGCGGCGGTGGCGAAGAACCCGGGAAACAGGTACATGGCCGCCCAGCCTACGAGGAATGCGCCAACCAAGCCAATGCCGCGCCAGATGTAGAAACCCGGGCGCGAATAGCGGCTGACCCGCGACAGCACCTTAATCTCGGTTGGACCGGCGATGACCACCCCCTCTCCAACGCGCACCTTTCTGCGGTCGTGAATGGCGACGGTAAGGCCGCCATTCACATGCGCGGGACTGGTCAGATTAATTTCGCCCACGCGGGCGAGAATGTTGCGCCCAATGTCGCCGTGTACGTTGACCCGGCCGGCAAAGGCCAGGACCCCGCCCTCAACTTTGCCCAGCAGGTTCGCTTCCTGGCAGCCAACAATCACGTCGGAAGCCACCTGTGAGCCTGGTTCCAGGCGAAGAAATTCGACCCAGGAGTACACCCCGTGTCCTACCTGGCCGCGAATGATCGCGTTTTGGGCCCAGGAGAAAATACTGCCGCCCACGGAGCCATCCACGTCCACGGTTTGCGACCAGGCAAAGATGTTGCCGGTCACCGTGCCGTGCACCACAACCGAGCGTGCCGCGGTGAACAGGTCTCCCTTGACCACACCCTCGATCTCCACCTGTTCAGCCGAAGCGAGCAGGGTGTCATTGACCGTCTCATTTTGCGGAACGGTGAGAATGCCGGTCGAAGACCGTCGCTCGATGGCCAAACCGGGCAAGGAGAGTGTAAAAGCCAAAGCGACCAGGGAAATCCCCGAGCGAAAACGCCGATTGCGGAGCAGAACCAGAAATCCGACGACCGCGGAAAGGCCGAGCGCCAGCCTTCCGATGGTCGAAGCCAAATGTTCCAACACGGTGCCACCTCCATGCGAGAGGTAAAACATCAAGTTGAATGCCAGGTTATTTTGTCCTTCTGAGGTAAACGGATTGAGCCAGTTCATGGCGTCCAGCGTGCTTTGCCCGTTGAGCCAGTGAAGAATGGCGCCGATAGCCAGGAGCACAGCGGCAACGATGGCAAGCTCAACCCAGGCAGGACGGGTGCGGGCCGCGAGCGCCAGTTCGTCACCGGCAGCTTCCGCCAGGGTTACCATCAGCATTCTGTTCTCGGCCGTAAGCGCGGCCACCACTTCGCGGCATGGGGCACAAATCAACAGGTGACTCCGGACCCGCTGGCTTTCTTCGGGCGGCAGTTCGCCATCCACCAATACCGCGTACGTCATTTCCGAAAAGCACGACATTTATCAGACCTCCCGATGTTGCATAAGCGTCTGCCGCAGCTCCTGTTTGGCGCGAAAGATGAGTGTGGCCACGTGATTGCGCTTCATGCCCAGCTGCGCGGCGATTTCGTCATAGCTCAAGTCACCGTAGTAACGCAGAGTAAGCGGAATGCGGAACTTAGCGGGAAGCCGTTCAATCGCGCTTCGTACCGCGTCCTGTTTCTCCCGCCGGACCAGTTCATTGAGGGGGGAGGCGGCGGAAATGGCAACCGCCAGCGGTTCCACGTCCTGATCGCTGAACAGACGCTGTTCTCGCATTCGGCGCCGCAAGCGGTCAATACAGTGGTGACTGGCAATGCTGAGCAACCAGCGCTCGAAGGGAATCGAGCCATCGTAGGTCGTGATGGCGCGCGGCAATCGCATGAAGACTTCGCTGCAGGCATCCTCCGCCTCCTCCCGGGACCCAAGCATGTGCCAGCCCAGGCCGAGAACACGGCGGGACAGGCGGCGATGAATTTCCGCCAGC
>DATGGJ010000666.1:0-6214 GCA_035308585.1 Terriglobales bacterium | reverse complement strand
TCGCCGCGGATGAACGCCGATCAAGATTGGGGAATCAACTCTGACAACAGCGCGTGATGTTCTCAATACCCAGTGCTTCGCAGCCGAGAACGGGGATGCCAATTTTGTGCCCGCGCCGCCGCCCGCGCGTGCGACGGCGATCCGCGTTTCAGTGCCGGGAAAAGTCGGCCTGCTGGATCAATGGGCACATGGCGGTCGAGGCCATGCCTGGCGTCGATGATCGGCGGGCTGAACTCGCGGCGGGCTGACGCTGGCGGGGAGCCCGCGCCACAAGATTTCAAAAACCACGCAAATCCACGTTTATCCGCGGCGAATGAATTTAGACGTTGCCGAAAGGATGCTCCAGCGACGGGCTCTGCGGCGTGAACAGCTCCGCGCCGCTTTCGGTGATGTGCATGTCGTCTTCCAGACGCACGCCGAATTGGCCGCGAATATAGATTCCCGGTTCATCACTGAAAGTCATGTCCGGCCGCAGCGGCAGGGTGTCGCCGTTCACCAGGTAAGGCCACTCGTGGCCATCCATGCCCATGCCATGGCCAAGCCGGTGAGTGAAATATTTGTACCCGGGCCCGTAGCCGGCGTCGGTTATTACTTTGCGCGCCGCCGCGTCTACTTTCTCAGCCGGAACGCCCGGGCGGGCGGTATGCAGGGCGGCGGTCTGGGCGCGGTGCACGATGTCAAACACCTGCCGCATCTTGTCGGTCGGCTTGCCCAGAACAAAGGTGCGGCTGATATCGGAAACGTAGCCTTCCACCTTGCAGCCTCCGTCCATCAGCAGGATGGTGCCGTCGCGAATCACCTGCGGCGTTATGGACCCGTGCGGCAGGGCTGAGTATTCACCTACCTGGATTTCGGCATCGCCTTCAAACCCCAACTGGCGGTGCGCGGCGGCTACCAGGTCTTCAAAATCGTGCTGCGTCATGCCCTCGCTAAGGGCGTTGTAGGCGGCGGCGTAGGCGGTGAGCGTGAGCTTGGCCGCCAGGCGCATGAGTTCGATCTCGTGCCCGCTCTTGCTCATGCGGCAACCTGCCGTAACCGGCGTCGCGCTGGTAATTCGCGCCTGCGAGGCCGCCAAACCCACGCCATGGCTGAAAACGAAGAGCGTGGATTCATCCATCCCCAGCGTGCCTGTGGCCAGGCCTCGGTCCTTCAATCCCTGAGCCACCAGCCGGTAGGGGCTCTCATCCTCATTCCAGTAGCGCACTTCGGCATCGGCCAGCGGGCTCTTGGCAATCTGCTCGTGGGAGCGGTCGGTTTCAAAATAGGGACACACAAAAAATGCGGCGCCCTTGGCCGGCAGAATGAATGCAAACAGGCGTTCACCGCCCCACCAGCGGATGCCGGTGAAGTAATCCAGCGAGGTGCCGGCGGTAAGCATGATGGCATCAATCTTGTTGGCCGCCATGAGCTCGCGCGCTTTGGCCAGACGTGCTTGGCGCTCATCATTGGTGATGGCGCGGGCCTCGTCTTTCATGGACTTCAGGGAAGCGATGGAAGGCGGCAGAGGACGGCAATCGCTGTCCACGGTTTGCGGCGCGGCGTGCGCGGGCAACGCGGCAAAACCGGCAGCCAGTGCGCTGCCGTAAAGAAACTTACGGCGAGAAACCATGAGCCCTCCAGGTTCGAACCAGGCTTTGGGCTGAGAATTAGCCGGCGGTGATTTTAACAGCGTGCGGGCGGGCTTGCAGTTGCTCCAGGATTTGCGGACCGAGCTGGGAGATGTTGCCTGCCCCCAGGGTGATCACCAGGTCGCCCTCCTCGGCCACGGCGGCGGCGGCGCTGGCGGCTTCGCCAAACGAGCCCAGGTAGACGGCGGTTTTCCCTCCCAGTTTGATTACCTGCTGGGCCAAAACTTCGCCGGTCACGCCCGGGATGGGCTGCTCGCTGGCGGGATAAATGTCGAGCACAAACACGGAATCGGCATCGGCGAAGGCGGTGGCGAATTGGTCCATCAGCGCCTGCGTGCGCGTGTACCGGTGGGGTTGAAACACCACGTGAACGCGGTGATAGTGGCACTCCCGGGCGGCGGCCAGAGTGGCGCGAATCTCCGTGGGATGGTGGCCGTAATCATCCACCACGCTTACCCCCGCCGCCTTGCCCCGCAATTGGAAGCGCCGGTCCACGCCGTGAAAGCTGTCCAGCGCCTGGCGAATCTGTTCCAGGGGAACATCCAATCCCACGCCCACGGCAATGGCAGCCGTTGCGTTGAGCACGTTGTGAGCTCCGGGAACCCGCAAACGGAATTCCCCCAGGTCCTCGCCGAGGTAGCGCACCTGGAAACGGCTGCCCGTCGCGCCATCGTCAAATTCGGGCTGCGAGCTCATGATGCGGAAATCGGAATCCGGGCGCCGCCCGTAAGTGAGCGCCCGGCGGCGCAGTTGCGGCAAAAGCGAGCGCAGCGGCGCATCGTCATTGCACATCACCACCATGCCGTAGAAGGGCACGCGGTCCATGAATTCCAAAAAGGTGCGCTTCACGTCGCGCAGGTCGCGGTAACAATCCATGTGCTCGCGGTCAATATTGGTTACCACGGTCAGGATGGGGGATAAGGTCAGGAAGGAGCGGTCGCTCTCGTCGGCTTCCGCCACCAGGTATTGCGACTTGCCCAGGCGCGCGTTGGAGCCCATCGCGTCCACGCGTCCGCCCACCACCACCGTGGGATCGAGGCCGCCCGCCGCCAGCACCGCCGCCACCATGGAGGTGGTCGTGGTCTTGCCATGCATGCCGGCAATGGCGATGCCGTATTTCAGGCGCATCAGCTCGGCCAGCATCTCGGCGCGCCGAATTACCGGTATGACCAGGCGTTGCGCCTCGCGAACCTCGGGGTTATCCGGGGAAATGGCGGAACTGGTGACCACCACCTCGGCCCCGGCCACATTGGAGATGGAGTGGCCTTCAAAGATGGTAGCGCCCAGGCTGGCCAGCCGCTGGGTGGCCGGCGACAGCTTCAGGTCGGAGCCAGAAACCTTGAAGCCAAGGGTCAACAGCACTTCGGCGATGCCGCTCATGCCGATGCCGCCGATGCCCACAAAGTGCACGCGTTGGATCTTGGCAAACATTCAAGTTCAACTTCGCTACGGAGAAATCCAACTTCGCCGCCGGCGTCCGATTAACACAAATTCTCACCGGAGTCATCCTGAGCGACTTCAGTCGCGAAGGATCTCGCGCGCGATGCCTCTAAAGTTGGTGCTGCCCGCCAGATGCTTGGGCGCTAAAGCGCCTCTGCATGACTTCAGGGCGTAACGCGTGTACATACGTGCAAATCGGTGGCCAATCACGCAGCCACACCCGCCAGGCGCGCCGCCAGTTCCGCAATCTCCTGCGCCGCCCGCGGATGCGCCAGACGCCGCGCAGCCTCTGCCATGCGCGCCAGCCGGCCCCGGTCATGCAGCACCGTGACCACCATCCCCACCAATCGCTCGCTGCTAAGTTCAGCTTCCACAATCAGTTCCGCGGCCCCGGCGGTGGCCAGCGCCTCCGCGTTGCGCAACTGGTGGTCGTCGGCCGCCTTGGGGAAGGGCACAAAAACCGCCGGCCTTCCCGCCGCCGTGCTCTCCGCCACCGTGCTCGCCCCGGAGCGGCAAACCAGCAAATCAGCGCGGGCAAATACGCCCGGCATATCGTCTATAAACGGATACACTTCCGCGGAAATCCCCGACCGCAGGTACGCCCCTTGGGCCTCATTATAATCGCGCTCGCCGGTCTGATGGATGATGTGCAGCCCGGGTATTTGCTGCCCCAGAGCGGCGAGGGATTTCACCATGACCCGGTTCAGGGCGCTGGCCCCTTGACTGCCGCCGAAGACGAGCACGGTGGGGGGATGCCCGGATGGGGAATAGGGAGGCACCTGAAAGAATTCCCGGCGCACCGGCACACCCGTGATAACGGCACGACGGAAGCAGTGTGCGGTCTGCTCGAATTGCACCGCCGCCAGGGTCACCATGGGCGCGACCACCCGGTTGGCAAATCCAGGCACCACGTTGGGCTCAAAAACCAGGGTTGGCATGCTGCGCAGAGCGGCTGCCAGCATGGCCGGTCCGGAGGCATATCCGCCTACTCCCAACACCACCTCCGGGCGGTATTGTCCCAGAATTTGCGACGAGGCCAGGATGGCCCGCGGCAGGGCGGTCAAGGTCCGCAGTTTGGTGGCCAGGCTGACGCGATTAAGCGCTCCCACCTCAATCAGGCGTAATTCGAAGCCAGCCGCCGGCACCAGGCGGTTCTCGAGTCCCCGCGCGGTGCCCACAAACAGCACCTCGGCACGGAAGCGCTCCCGCAGTTCCCGCGCAATGGCCAGCGCTGGAATCACGTGCCCGCCCGTCCCTCCGCCCGCTATGACCGCCCGCATGGATGTAGAAGGATACGCCATGCCGCCGCGCGACGAGGGGGCTTCTGGTCGAGATTTCGGCAGATCGAGAGCTGGCGGCATGGAAAGAATCGTGTAATTGAGTAATTGTTGAATCGGGGTAATTGGAGGCGAATTCGCGGTGCCTCGTAGATTACACAATTACCCGATTACTCAATTACACAATCACTGCGGCGCTCCGCGCCGCTAGTCCACCTGCTGAGTAATATTGAGCAAAACGCCCACGCATGCCAAGGTGACGAACAGCGATGTACCGCCGTAGGAAATAAAGGGCAGGGGGATGCCCTTGGTAGGCAGAATTCCCAGCACCACGCTGATGTTGAACATCGCCTGCAGCACCACCATGCTGGTAATGCCCACGGCCAGCAGCTTGCCAAAGGTGTCCTGGATGAGCACGGCGGCGCGTATGCCGCGGTAGAGAAAGAGCAGAAACAGGCCCACAATCGCCACCGAGCCTACCAATCCCACTTCCTCGGCGGTGGCGGCAAAGATGAAGTCGGTGTGCGGTTCGGGCAGGTAGAACAGCTTCTCTTTCCCTTCCATCAGGCCCACGCCCATCAGCCCTCCCGTGCCCACCGCAATCATGGACTGAATAATGTGGAAGCCGTGGCCCTGGGGGTCAGCCCAGGGATTCAGGAAGGCCAGAATGCGGTCATAACGCCACTTCACGCGAAAAATAAGTGCGTACAGGACCGGGGCCGAGGCCGCCAGGCCATAGCCGAAATAGCGCAGCCGCATGCCCGCCACAAAGAGCACGGTTCCGGTGATGCCGGCGCAGGCGATGGCGGTACCCAGGTCCGGCTCTTTGACGATCAGCCCGAGAAAAACCAGGGTCGGCACGATGGCGGGCAGCAGCGTGTTGCGCAAGTCGTCCATTTGCCGGGTGCGGTTTTCCAGGAAATAGGCCAGAAAGAGGATGAGTGCGGGCTTGGCGATCTCCGAGGGCTGCAGCGAGAACCACCCGGCATGGATCCAGCGGTGGGTGTTGTGCGAGCGGTCGAGGAAGAACACCGCAATCAGCAGCAGCGTGGTCACGCTGAGCACGGAAAAAACCACCGCCGGCTGCCGATAGCGGCGGTAGTCAATCTTCATGGTGGCGAACATGGCCGCCAGCCCCGCCGCCGCCCACGCCACCTGCCGGATCAGGAAAGTGTAGGGCGAGCCGTAGCGGTCCTTGGCCATCACCGCCGAGGCGCTGAACACCATCACCAGCCCGATGAACACCAGCAGCACGGTGACCGTGAACAGAGTTCTGTCTACGCTGACACGTCTGGCCATAGCCCTGCAAAGAATTTCGCACTGGCTGGGCGCGCAAGCCCAGTGGATTCTAAAAAAAACTGTGAAGTGGCGCCTTGGAAGTAAACCTTAGGGAAAGGTTTCGAGGTTTCAGGGTTTCAGGGTTTCAAAGTTTCAAAGTTTCGAGTTTCGAGTTGTCATCCCGAGCGAACGCGGCCGAGCGCATGCGAGGGAGCGCGAGTCGAGGGACCCTGCGTTTTCGCCACCCCCAGTGCAGCCTCGCTCGGACTCACTTCCTTTTTCGAACCCGATCCCAAGACTGGAGCCTCTCCTGAGCGTAGCCGAAAGGTCCTGGGCTTTACTGTGACGCGTTTCCGGCGCTGCGGCATCTCGAAACTTGGGACCCGCAATTCGAAACTTTGAAACCTGCTTTTCCCTGTGTCTCCGTGGTGAATCGCTTCTACGCGGCTCCCTCTCCTGCCGCCTGTTCCGCCAAGGCCTGGACGGTCTGCTTGAAGACTCTCCCGCGGTGCTCGTAATTTTCGAACTGGTCGAAGCTGGCGCAGGCCGGCGCCAAAAGCACCACGTCTCCGGCTTGAGCCGAAGAGATCG
>DATGGJ010000665.1:0-13135 GCA_035308585.1 Terriglobales bacterium | reverse complement strand
CCAGAGCGGTAACATTGTTCGCGAGCGGCTTGGAGTCGAACATCAGAACGTCCGGCCGCTTGACCAATTCTCGGAAATCGTGCGCGCCGAGTTTGCCGGCATAAGGATCCAGCACCGGATGCGCTGGGTCGGAGGTGAACACGCTGAACTCTTCTTCGGTGGGCGCTGCCGGAACGAGAGTTCCGCCCCGTTTTTCTGGGCCGGCGCCGGCCAGATAAAATGAAGCTGGCTCGGCCTCTGCCGGCGGCCAGCTCTTCTCATTTCTCCAGCGGTTCCCGCCCATGACGAACAGGCGGACCGGTTTCTCGCGCTCCACCCCGTTGTTGATGCCGCGCAGGTAATGGTCCATCCAGCGCAGCACGACCTGATCATAATCAATGCGCGCGGCGGGACCGAACTCGCGCTCCCCTGATTTGGTTTTGCTGGTCGCGTCCACGCCGTGAATCCAGGGGCCAATCAAGAGTTGAGTTCGTGGGTCGCGCTCGTTCTTGCGGCTGGCCAGCAGGCCGAGATAATTCGTGGTTGCTCCCTCCGGGCCGTAGTCCTCGTCATGCCAGCCGGACAGGTTGAGTACGGCGGCTTGTACGCGCGCATACTTATCGCGCAGTTCCGCCCAATTCCACCAGGTAGCATCCGGCGGATGGCGCAACCATTCATAGTAGAAGGGCGCCAACCCGCGAAATTCCGGCAGGGAATCCAGCGGAACGGTCCCCAGCATCCGATCCTTTACCTGGGGCCACGTGGTCTCCGCGTTCTGGTACGTTCTCGGACCGGGAAAATTCTTTTTCACTCGCAGGTCGGGAGCGATATCCTCCCAGATCCATGCCAGCCAAGACATGTCGAAAGCGCCGCTCGAGTAAAAGAAATTGCGGGGAGTAGAGAAGGTCATGGCCGGCACCATAGCCTTCAGGTGCGGCGGGCTCTCCACCGCGGCCAGCCACTGCACCGCGCCGGGGTAAGACAGCCCGAAGGTGCCGATTTTGCCGTTGGACCAGGGCTGGCGCGCCGCCCACTCAATGGTGTCGTAACCGTCGCGGCCTTCATTCTGATAGGCGGCAAACTCGCCTCCGGAGGCATAGCGGCCGCGCACATCTTCTGTCACCACTGCGTAGCCGCGCTCCACCGCGTGGCGGAACGTGGTGTATGTCTTCAGGGCCTCTTCTTTATCGTACGGCGTGCGGTAGACCAGGGTAGGAAAACGGCCCTTCCGCCGCGGGAGCAGGATGTCAGCTCGCAGCACCACCCCGTCGCGCATGGGGACGGCAACATCCTTTTGCACAGCGAATTCGGCGGGCGCGGCAAGGGCGAGTGTGGTCGCCAAGGACAGCAGGAGCAAGGTCCCGGAGAGCGGTTTCATGGGAAGCGCGTAGCGTAACATCCGCGCGCGCAGGCGCACAACATTTCTACCGAGCCGATGCGGAACTCATTCCGTGTGGGCGACGGTGCGCCCACATCCAGTTCAGCAAGGCGACCAGCGCGACCACTGCCAGAATGTAGAAGGACCCGCGTTGCATGGCAGTCAGGAACACCAAGCAGAGCGCGATGCCGGCCGCGGCCAGAATAGGTCCGGCGGGCAGGCGGAAGCGGGCTTCGCCGGGGGCCCGGCGGCGCAGCGCAATCAGGGCCGCGCACACAATCCCATAGTAGAAAAGTCGGGCAATTGCCGACAGCACCACGTTCCATTGAAAGCTACCGGTAAACGCCAAGCCCCAAAGCAGCGCGGCGAAGACCAGAATGGAAACGTAGGGTGTACGAAACCGCGGATGTACCGCGGCAAATATTCCCGGGAAATCGCCCTGCTCGGCCAGAGCGAAGGTGAGCCGGGGGGTGTTCAGAATCATCGAAGAGAGATAACCATAAATGGAAAGTAAAGCGCCCAAGGAGATGAAGGCTGTGCCCACGTTGCCCATGAAGACGTGTGCCGCAGCGGCCAGAGGGCGGTCGCTGGCCGCGGAGTTGGCCAGCACACCCATCACCACCACCTGCACCAGCGTGTAAACCACCGCGCAGGTGACCAAGGCGGTAATCAGCGCAAAGGGCGCGTCGCGGCGAGGGTCCTTGGCTTCTCCCATGGGCAGCAGCGCCCCTTCGAACCCGCCATAGGCGAAGACCATCAGCAGCATGGCATCAAGCCACGAGCCGCTCCCCGTATTCGCAATACTAAGAGGGACCCTCTGGTGGTGGCCAACCAGGTAGATGCCACCCATAAAGATGAACACCAAGAGCGGCAGCAGCTTGGCCACCGTAAACACGTTGCTGAGTTGCGTGCCCACATTCACGCCCATGTAGTTGATGAGGGTCAGCATGCCAATCAGCGCGGTCAGGACGATCACGCGCGAGATCGGCGCCTGGGCGTGTGTCCAGAATTCTGCCAGGTAAATAATGAACAGGTTGGCATTGGCCGCTGCCGAAGCCAGCCGCACCAGCCAGGTCAGCCAGCCCATCAGGATGCCGGTGAAGCGCCCGAAGGCCACGCGGGCATACAGGTACGGACCCCCGGTGGCGGTGAAGCGCGAGGCTACTTCCGCGAAACATAGCATGATGATGCCGCTAAAAACGGCGGCAGCCACCCAGGCGGCGGGCCCGGCAGCGCCCAATTGGCGGGTAATCAGGGAAGGCAGACCAAAAATGCCGCTGCCGATAATGGAGTTAACCATAAGCGCGGCCAGGCTCCAGCGCCCAATACTGCGGACCAAGCTCCCGCGCGCCGGCTTCGCGCTCTGCACAACAGGGGTTGTAACACAAATCAGCCGAAAGGCTTACCCAAAAGGTCATTCGCGCGCCGGGAGCGAGACCCTATGCCGGTGGGAGAGTGCAACCTGCGCCTTATCGCCGCCCCTCTAACCCCCAATACGGCCTCCAATGAGGAGGCTGAAGGAGGCTTGCCATGGGAATCTTCCTGTGGTTGTTTTTCGTGCTGTTCGTTCTGTGGCTGATCTTCTGGCTGGCGGTGCACGTTACTTCCGGGCTCATCCACCTGCTGCTGGTGGTGGCGGTGATCTCGCTGATTGTTCATTTTGTGCGGGGTCCGCGTCGTTCGACGGTTTGAAGCGTTCCGGCAACTATCCGGGCAGCCTGCCGCGCGGTTACTTCCGGTTCTCGGCGACGGCAAAATGTTGCCCGGAAATGGCCGCTGGGAGCGGGTTCGCCGGAAGTAACCTTCTATTACCAAGGCTCATGGACACAGGACATCTGGCTGCTGCACCCTATGGGATGAGAACGTAAGCTGGTCTTCTTGCAGCGTGCGGCGCACCTGCGGGAGAAGGGAACAGGGCCACATGGACGAAGTGACAGCTCGCATCGAACGCGTAGCCGAGGATTTGCGGGTCATCCAACAGGAACTGAATTTAGCCGCCATGCAGACGCCGTCCGATCCGGAAGATGAACCGGTCAGCGTGGACGCGCTGGAAACCCTCAAGTCAGCCCTGGACCAGATGCGCCATTTCCTGTGGTTTTACTGCCAGGTTGTCAGCCAGGAATCGGATTTGCGGGAGAAATTGCGCCAGGCCTTGCGCCAGGGCGCGGACGAGGAAACCGAAACTGCCTCTGCCATGGACCGCCTGGCACGTGCCGCCAACCACGCCTTTTCCCGGTATCGCCTGAACGGGAAGAAACCCAACTAAGATTGAGCAATTGTGTAATCGGGTAAATGTGTAATTGCACAGATCGGACGCGGACCTTCTAGGTCTGATCCGACCTCAAAGCGTCTTTGCGCGCCATCACTCGCCACGGCATGCCCTTGGGAGCGCGGGGTGCAATTACCCGATTACTCAATTACACAGTTACTCAATCAACTAGGCTCCCACGCTCTGCAATTGCGCCACCCCCGGCAAGAAGCGCATGGGGATGTCGCGCGAGGTGAGCAGGCCGGGCTTGGCCTCCAGCAGCGCGGGAACGCAATTTACCGCAATCGCAGCCGTGGCCAGGTCGCCGTGGATGCCGCCGGGAATCGCCAGCTTCAGGTCCGGCACACCGCTGATCTCGATCGTGTCCACTGGTTCGGGCGCGCCCAGATACATTTCCAGCTCCAGGCGGACGTTTTCCTGCCCGTCGCTGGTGCCGCGCGCCACTTGGCGTACTCCCTTGACCCGGCCGGAGGCGACCTCCAGAAACTCACTGCGAACCATTTCCTGCGCCACCACTGGCTCGATCGTTTCCTCTATGGCGTCCACCTGCAAGCCTAAAGAGTCGGCAATCATGGCGCCGGACTCCGGCAACCCGTGGTGCTTAATGACGCCGGCCAGAACCTGTGCCTGGAACTCCTCCACCGTCATGCCGGCGCCCACCTTTTTCTGCAGGGGGAGGCGGCGCCGCGATGCGTCCACCACCCGGCGCACCTTCACCCGGTGCACCTCCTGGCAAGCGGTGGAGAGCGTAAGCACCAGCTTATCCATGGCGAAGCCGGGATTCACGCCCGTACCCAGCAGCGCCACCCGGTGCTCGCGCGCCTTCCGATCCAGTTGCTGCGCCAACTCCGGATGCTTGCGAAAGGGGTAAGCCAGTTCTTCACAGGTAGAAACGACGTGGCTGCCGGCCTGCAAGCAGCCCAGAAGCTGGTCGGAAACCTGGGTTAAATAAGACGACGTGCTGTGCACCACCACGTGGGCGCCAGCCCGCAAAACGTCGCGCGCTTCGCCCTGGATCACGACTCCCAAGTCGCGGTCTGCACCAACAATGCGGCCCAGATCTTTGCCCATTTTTTCCGGATCCAGGTCAATGGCGCCGACCACCTGGATCTCCGGCTTCTGCAGCATCAGGCGCACAATCCCGGCCCCAATAGGCCCTACCCCGTACTGGATGACACGAATTTTATGAGTGGCCAAGAAGACCTCCAGCCCGGGACCAGAGGTTCCGGTAAAAACCTCATCTTACATGATGGCTGATGGAGGTTCAGTGACGACGAAGTTCTGTTCCAACCCCCAAAACCTCAATGGGAGCCAGCTTACCCGTAAATTCCTTACAGATTGACTCGGCGCATGCCCTCGTCGGGGTAACGTTCACCGGCCGCTGCTCCCTGGGGCGCCGCTTTTTCAATTCGGGCCAGGTCGTCCGCGCTCAGCTGGACGCTGGCTGCCGCGATGTTTTCTTCCAGATACTTCTGCCGCTTGGTGCCGGGGATGGGAACAATGTCCTCGCCCTGCTGCAACAGCCAGGCCAAGGCCAATTGCGCCGGTGTGCACTTCTTCTCCCTGGCCAGGCTCTCCACCCGTTTTGCCAGGTCCAGGTTGCGCTGCAGGTTCTGCTGTTCAAAGCGTGGGTTGCGGCGGCGCCAATCATTCGGCGCCAGATCGTCCAAGCTCTGGATTTTGCCGGTCAGGAAGCCGCGGCCCAGGGGGCTGTAAGCCACAAAGGTGATGCCCAGTTCGCGGCAGGTGGGGATGACCCCTGATTCCGGGTCGCGCGTCCACAAGGAATACTCGGTTTGCAGGGCAGCAATGGGATGGACCTTGTGAGCGCGGCGAATCGTCTGAGGCGCCGCCTCGGAAAGCCCGAGATAGCGCACCTTGCCCTGTTCGACTAAACGCGCCATCGCACCCACCGTCTCCTCAATGGGTACTTTGGGGTCGACCCGGTGCTGGTAGTAGAGGTCAATCATGTCCAGCCCCAGGCGTTTCAGGCTGGCTTCGCAGGCCTGCTGCACGTAGTCCGGGCGTCCGTTAATGTCGGCCCAGCCGCCATCGGGCGTACGCACGTTGCCGAACTTGGTTGCCAGAAAAGCCTTGTCGCGCCGGTCGCGAATGGCGTTGCCCACCAGTTCTTCGTTGTGACCCATGCCGTAAGCGTCGGCAGTGTCAAGGAAGTTGAGGCCGAGCTCCAGGGCGCGGTGAATCACCTCTATGGATTCCTGGTCATTGCGCGGCCCGTAAAATTCCGACATTCCCATACATCCCAGACCGATGGCGGAAATCATGACCCGGGTGCTATCCAGGCGGCGGTACGGCATGGCGGTCTTTCCCTGAGAGCTCATTTTCCGTTACTCCTTATGAAACCTCTGATGCCTTGAAAATGCCGGCGTTGCAATTTTCCAGAAATGCTCGAATGACGTGCTGGCGGTGCTAAGTGCTGGGTCTAGCTGATTTTTCCCGCGATTATGGTTTTCTCCACTTCGCCATTTGGTCTGAGAATGATGACATCGGCATCCGCTCCCGGCGCTATAACACCTTTCTGTTTTTCTCCGACCACCGCCGCCGGGTTCGCGCTTGCCAGCCGAACGGTTTCGTGGAGCTTCCAGCCGGCAAATTGCATTGCATTGCGCACGGCTTGATCCAGGCGGAGCACGCTTCCGGCTAACTTGCCCTCGCTGGTGCATTCCTCGCCTTTGAGTTCGACGTCAAACGATCCCAGCCGATAACGCCCTTCCGGCATACCGGTGGCACTAATGGCGTCGGTGATCAGAACAGCGGTATCAGGTCCCTTCACCTGCAGAAAGAGTTGCACGATGGCCGGGTCAACGTGGATGCCATCGGCGATGATCTCGGCGGTGACGCGTTGATCCGTCAGTACCGCGCCTACAAGTCCGGGCTGGCGGTGATCCAGCGGACGCATGGCATTGAAGGTATGAGTAGCATGACGCGCGCCCGCGCGAATGGCCGCCCTTGCGGTTTCCAGGTCGGCATCGGAGTGTCCCAGGCTGCAGCAAACGCCTCGCCGCGAGGCTTCCGCCACCAACTCCATCGCTCCTTCCAGTTCAGGGGCGATAGTCATGATTTTGATATGGCCGCGCGCCGCCTGCCAATAACGGTCAAATCTCGAGAGCGTGGGAGGCAGAAGGTATTCCGGCGGGTGAACCCCGCGCCGGGTGTGACTAAGGAACGGTCCCTCCAAATGAATGCCGAGCGGACGGGCGCGGAGGCCTGCGTTATCAGCCGGCGGGTTTTCCATGCAGTTCGCCAGCCATTCCAGAGCCCGCAAAATATGGTCCTCGGGCGCGGTCACCGTCGTCGGCAAATACGCGGCTACCCCATGCTGTGCCAGGAAGGTTTCGAAAGCAGAGAGGCCTTCTCTGCTGGGCTCCATCACATCGTGCCCCAGTCCGCCGTGGACGTGGATGTCCAGATAAGCGGGGGCCAGCACAGCGCCGGGAAAATCGAAGCTGCGGCAGCCGTGGGGAAACTCCCGAGCTGCCCTGGAAGTGACCTCCACAATTTTTCCTTCGTCCAGCAACAGCACTGGTTCCTCGATGCACTCCCGAGGCGTGAGCAGGGCGGCAGCAGTGAGGGCAATCATGTACTTAGCCGCATTGTAACGGAAGGAATCAGTAATCAGGAGTCAGGAGTCGGGGACTTGGCCGTCGGCTGAGGGGGTGCGCGCCTTTCGGCAAAACACCTGGTGGCGGACAGCGGAGAGCCAACCGCGAGAGCCTGCTTAACTCCCGACCCTGCTTTCTAATGCGCCGCTACCGCCGCGCCTTTATGTTTGGGCTTGCGCATCAGCAGGATCAGGGGTGTGACCACCAGAAACAGAATTCCCAACAGGAAAAATGCGGAGTTGAAGGAAATCATGGACGACTGGCGCGCGATCATGCCGAATACGGCGGCATAGGCCTGGTGGGTGGCGGTGGAAAAATCCATTCCTCGCGACATGAAACCGGCGCGCACAGCATTAATCATCTGTCGCGTGGTCAGGTCGAAGGCGGTCACGTGCGTAATCAGGTCGTTGATGTGGGTTTGTGTGTCGCGCGCCACAATGGTGGTGGCTCCGGCGATGCCTACACTGCCTCCGAGATTCCGCATGACATTAAAGATGCTGGTGGCGTTGCCCATCTGCTCTTTGGGAATGGGGTCATGCGTGGCGGTGGTCAAGGGAACGAAAATAAAGCCCAGCGCAAACCCCTGGATGAATTGCGGCCAGGCGATATCCCAGTATCCGGCATTCAAGTTGAGATGGGAGAGGGCATACATGCTGAAAGCGGCGCCCAGCAGTCCTCCGGTCAGCAGCTTGCGGGCTTCAAACTTCGACAACAAGGCGCCAACGATGGGCATGGCGATGAACGATCCCAGTCCGCGCGGCAGCATGGCCATGCCCGCGTTCAGCGCGGGATAGCCCAGCAGAGTCTGCAGCAGGATGGGAATCAGCACCATGCTGCCATACAGGCCAAAGCCCAGCGTGGTCATCAGGAAGACACCTGTGGCATAGGTGCGCACGCGGAATATTCGCAAGTTGACCACGGGATGCCGGTCCAGCAGTTCGTGAATCACGAACAGCGACAATCCAACAGCGGCCACGATGGCCAGAATCAGGATGAAATGCGAGCCGAACCAGTCGTCTTCCTGGCCCTTATCGAGCATGACTTGCAGCGCGCCGATTCCGACGGCCAGAAAACCGATGCCCCAGTAGTCCACACCGCCCGCCTGGCGCTTGATATAGGCGGGATCGAAGATGAACAGTTTGGACATGATCAGGCCGGCGATGCCTACCGGCAGGTTGATGTAGAAGATCCAGCGCCAGCTGTAACTGTCGGTAATCCAGCCGCCCATCACCGGGCCGAGCATGGGCGCAACCACGATTCCCAGGCCCCAGAAAGCCATGGCCTTGCCCCGCTCCTCGGGCGGGAACGCCTCCAGCATAATGGCCTGGGAAAGGGGTTGCAGGCCGCCGCCGCAGGCGCCTTGCAGCACACGAAAAATGATCAGGAAGGGCAGATTGGGAGCCATGCCGCACAAGACCGAAGCGAGGGTGAACCCGGTAATAGAAGTCATCAGCACGCGCTTGCGGCCGAAGTGATTGGAGAGCCAGCCGGTCAGAGGCAGGACGATGGCATTAGCCACCAAATAGGAGGTCAGCACCCACGTAGCTTCGTCCACAGTTGCCGAGAGATTGCCGGCAATGTGCGGCAGAGAAACGTTCACCACCGTCGTGTCCAGCACCTCCATGAAGGTGCCGAGCATTACAGCGACGGAAATCAGCCAAGGATTGACGTAGGGCTGAGCCCGGGATGTCTCGCTGCCATTGGCCATGCGTTACTTTGTGAGCACCGTTGGCACCACCGACATGCCCGGCCGTAGCAGGTGCTGCGGGTCCTGACCCTTTTCGAACACGATCTTCACCGGCACGCGCTGCACGACTTTGACATAGTTGCCGGTGGCGTTTTCCGGCGGCAGCAGGCTGAAGCGGGCGCCGGTGGCGCCGCCAATGCTGTCCACGTGGCCCTTGTAGGTGCGGCCGTAAGCGTCCACCTCGATGCTGGCATGCTGACCGGGGTGCATGTTCTTGAGTTGCGTTTCTTTGAAGTTGGCGGTTACCCAGACGTCTTCCAAATTAACCAGGGCGAGCAGCGGCTGGCCTGGTTGAACCACCTCGCCCGGTTCCACAGTCTTTTTGCTGACAATGCCGCTCTGGGGAGCGCGGATGACGGTGTACTGCAGGTTGAGTTCCGCCTGCTGTAAGGTCGCTTTCAGACGGGCCACATTGGCCTCCGCGGAGCCCGCCTTGGCGCGGGTGATGGCCACCTGCTGGGGCACCGTCTGGGCGCCCTGCAACATGGCCTCAGCCTGGGCCACGTGGCTTTGTGCGTTGGCCACGGCCGCGCGAGCGGCGTCCACGCTCGCGGCAGCCTGCTGTTCAGTGGTCACGGCCGTGTCATAGCGCTGCTGCGGAATTTCATCTTTCTTGATGAGCTGAGAAAAGCGGCGCACGTCATCGGATGCCAGCTTGTACTGGGCCTCGGCTTCCCGCAGCCGAGCCTGACTTGCGGTAACTTCCTGCTGCGCAGCCCGCAGGCTGGCTTGAGCGGTGCTTAGAGTGCTGGACGTGGTGGTATGCGTAAGCGGCACCCCGGTGCGCGCCGCCTGCAGCGTGGCCATGGCATCCTGCAGTTCCGCCCGGGCGCGGTCCACCGCCACCTGGTAGTCCGTGGGATCGAGTTGCACCAGCACCGTGCCCGCTTCCACGTATTGGTTGTCGTCTACATTGACCTTCTCTACGGTTCCGCCCACGCGCGCGCTGATGGGCGCAATGTGGGCGTCAATTTCCGCGTCGTCGGTGGATTCCCGCGCGGCGTAATAGCTCCACACCGCGTAGCCTGCAATGCCAAGAATAACGAGGACGGCGAGCACCACCCACTTGGCGCGCGGGTGAGCGCGAAAATAGCCCTGGGCGCGGCCTCCACGTGCGGGTTGACCGGCTTCCTCTGGCCAGGGCTCCCGTGGCGCCGGTTCGGTTTCCGCCGGCGGCTTGGTCGTAGTTTGCTGATCGGCCACTTACTTTCCTCCCAAGAACTGCTTTGATGCCTGTTCCGCCACGCCCAGCGCGCGGGCCAGCGAGAGCTTGGCCAGGTTATGCGCGAACAGGGCGGAAATGTAGTTTTCATTGGCCGCCGCCAGGGCCTCCTGGGCCTGCACTACTTCGATGGTGTCGGTGACGCCGGCGGCAAAGCGGTCACGCGCCTGGCCCAGTTGCTGGGTCGCCAGATCCACGGAGCTCTTGGCCACGTTCACCTGGTCGGCGGCAGTATTCAAATCCAGAAAAGCGGTTCGCACCTCGTACTCAATGCGCCCGCGCATGTCTTCCAACTGGGCGCTTCGCTGTTGCAATTGAGCTTCTGCCTGCAATTGATCCGCGCGCACTTTGCCGCCCTGAAAAACGGGAATGTTCAGCGCAGCAGCGGCGGTGAAGGTGCCGTGCGAACTGGCCGGACGATTGCCGATATCCCCGTAATCGCCGTTCAAGGTCAGCGAGGGCAGGCGCTCATCGTCCGCGGCCTTTTTAGCCATTTCGGCCGCGTGCAGCAGGCTTTCCGCGCTGCGGTAATCGGCGCGAGAACGGAAGGCTTCATCAATCGCCTGCTGTAATGTGATGGACGGCGCCGGCGTAAAGGGCATCGTGTCCGTCAAATTGAAGGCCTGTTCGCCCGGCAACCCGATTGTGCGGGCCAGGGCCAGCTTCTGTTTTTGAAAATCGTTCTGCACAGCCAGCAAACGTTGCTGTTGTGCCTGCATCTCCACCTGGCTGCGCAGCACGTCAATGGCTGCCGCCAGGCCGGCGTTTTTCATGTCCATTGTCTGCTGATACACCGCGGTGGCGGTCTGCAGTTGGGCGCGAACCGCATCAATGCGGGCGGCGCTGGCCACGGCCTGCATATAGGAGCCGCCTACCACCAACACCACCGTGTTGCGCGCGTCCTGATAGCTATAGCGCTGTGCCGTGAGCGCGTCCGAGCGGGCCCGCAGAGTGTTCAAAGACTTGAAATCAAGAATGCGCTGGGAAACATAGCCGCGGGCATCGAATACTTCAAACGGCCCGACGATCGCCGGAATTCCTGGAATAGGGGGAATACCGAAAGTCGCCAGGTTTACCTGCTCGGCCAGGTAACTGGTGCGGGTGGTAATGTCAGGAAGCAGACGGCTGCGTGCCGCCAGGCGAGCCCCCTCCGCTTGCCGCTCGCCCTGGTGGGAGAGCAGCAGTCCCAGGTTGTAGCGCAAACCCCGCTGAATGGCGTCCTGCAAGGAAAGAGCCAATGCGCCGGGCACGGGTTTTTGTGGTGCGCTGCCCAGAAATGGATTCTGCGCGCTGCTGCCGGTGATAGCTGGCGGAAGCGGGGTGGTGCCCATCACCGGCGGGGAGAATGTGGACCGAACAGCGCCGCTCTCCATGCTTACGGTTTGGGCCAGCACCGGAGTGGAAAACACCAGCACGCTGGAGAGGGCAAGCATAACCGCCAGGCGAGATGCCCCTTTCTGTCGGCACGCTGTGGTCGCGGCGCACCACGGCGCAAGCATCACACTCCCTTTCCGTTCAGTGCTCACTCTGGTTGTGCCTCTTCCGTAACAGTGTAGGCCCGGCACCCCGATTTCTGGAATGTCTCCGTCACGCAGGGGCTGCAGACCACGCCAGCAGACCACGCCAAAGGTGCGTTTTCGTCTTCCAATGGTTGCAGGAAGCGAACGATTGACATTTCCGCAACGCGACCTGTAGCGCAAGGCTGCGCCCCGGCCAGCGGCGGTGAACTTCATTCGATGAGCAGATGCCGCAGGAAGTCGCACAGATGTATGTGGTTTGCCTGGCGCCCTCGGAGCTCCGAAGCGCTGCAATAGCATTTTCGACGACAGGAAGAGTTGGCAGTCGCGCTGGGGTAAGCATGACCCGCTGGGGCGGACAGCGTGCATTTAGTTCGGGCCGGCGTCCCTGCTGATGCCGGGGTGAATGCTATAATTTTCCCGGTAAGAGTACCGCATGGCGGCAAGGGGGCCGATGGTCTGCCGCGCCCCTCTGAAGATCGCCTGGCGTATCGCGCCACCAACTGCCGTTCGCGTCTCTACATACAGTCGGGGAGTGGCTCAGCCTGGTAGAGCACCTGGTTCGGGACACGGTGGAAATCCATTGATTCGGCGTCGCTTAGTTACAAAAATCCACCCCAAAACCCGCGACGGTTAGTCCCAATCTTTAGTCCCAAGTCTTCTTGGCCGGATTGCCTGCTGTTCGCTCTCATCCTACGGAACAAGAGAAGAACGTCTTGAATTGTACACAGCCAGAAGCATTCGACCGCCATCACGCCGAATACGCCAGATGTGATCGAGAGATAGCAAAGCGCGCGGCGACACCAAATCTGTTACTATGACGCAAATTTCACAGTGGTGCTTCAACCTGGGCACGCGGGTTCTGCCGACGTTTCGGCGGCGATCCGCGTTTGCCTCTTCTTGATGGCAGGTCAAGTCATCGAGCCGCAGGTTTGGCCAATGATCGCGTTCCGGGAACTGCCCGCCGTTCAAGCCAGGAATTCAGTTCTGGGCTGCCCCAGCGAAACCGCACGTACTCGCCGGAATCGCACGTGCGGAATTGGGTCGGACTCCGTCGCGCACATGCGCGGGGACCCAACTCTCCGGCGTGTCCACCACCGAGCAAGCTCGCGGCAATCGATGATTTCATATTGGGACCAGCCGCTGTCTGTACTCGGCGCGGCGCTGGGCTTGCTGCTCATCGAATTCATCCAATCGAGTTTTGCTGGAGACTGTTTCAGTGACCGGAATGTAATTTCCAGCCGGGCGACATTGTAAGTTTCTTGAAACGAATCGAAGCCTGCCTCGCTTCTGGCTAGCGACGCTGGCGCGGCGCCACGCCCGTACCTCAGACATTCACCGCTGTCACTTTGCGTCCGACAATGATCGCGTATCCAAGCTGGCCGCTGCGGAGAACTTTC
>DATGGJ010000664.1:0-9484 GCA_035308585.1 Terriglobales bacterium | reverse complement strand
TTCTCCCCAACCCAAGGTCAGCGCCGCCGGCAAGGCAGGGGTGGGCAGCGCCGCCCAGTCTTCTCCCGAAACGCCGGCCCCGGGAAACACTTCCTCGACCGACAAGCACTGAGTTGGCAGCGAGCTGATGCGCCGTGTTTGCGCCAAAGCAACGGCGGCGCTTGCGCGCCGCCTGTTTCTGATTCGCAACGTGAAGTTCGCGCTCAGTACACCTCTTCGTGGGAGGCGAGCACGCGCAGCACGGCGCGGTCCGACATCTTGTTGGTCCAGCAGCTGTCATAATTCAAGGTCAGGTTGCCGCCGCCGCTCCAGCTCAGGGTCGGCGCGCCCGGGCCTCCGCTCGCGGGCAAGTATTGGGGCGGGTTGGCGCTGCAGTTGCTGCAGATGTTGGCGATAAACAGCCCGCCGTTGATCACGCCCGAGCCGCTGCCCTTGTACACCAGGTTGCCCTGGCCAATCACCAGCACCACGCCGTCGTAGCTGGGTGTGCCGGTGATGGTCAAAGTTCCGGTCACCAGCAGAATTCCCGAGCCCGACTGGTGGCCGCTCCAGGTAAAGTCTCCATTCACCACCGTGATCAGGGGAGCGGTGTCGGTGCCCAGATTGGAGATGGTCGGGTTGCTGGTATTGTAGGTCTGGTCGGCGGCATAGCTCACATTGCTGACCAGTTGCTGCAGGCCGCCAACGGTATTGAGAATACCCAACTGATTGTAGGAATTGACCACGCTGGGGGTACCGCCCGCTCCCGTGTAGTTACCTTTCCGGTTGCTGGGGATGTCATTGGTAAGAGTGGTGGTAGAGGGACCATCATACGCGGCGATGGCCGGCATGGTTGGGGCGGCCCAGGTGGTGCAAGTATGCGCGTCGGCTCCGTTGATGGTCAGGGCGTTGGAGTTTGGCGGGCTAAAGTTGGGGCCAGCGCCGTCGAAGGTGATGGAGCCTGGGAGGGGTGGAACCACCATGTTGGCCACCTCGTACTGCGTCATCTTGCGCGAACCGTCCGACATCTTGGCCAGCGAGGTTACTACAAAGACGGAGCGCATGTTGTCCGCTTCGCACACCGGATACCCAGCGGGCAGCGGCGTCTCGTAGTAGGGAGGCGTGGCGGAAGTGGTGTTCATGGTGGAGCAAACCGGCCGGTTGGCTAAGGCGGATGTGCAGTTGTTATCGGGACAGTATGGGCTGTAGGAATTATCCTGCTTGAGCGTGATGCGCACCCATTTATAGGGTGTGGCCAAACTGGTGCCGGTGTTAGGGTCGGTACTGGCCACGCTGGTGTACCAGCTGGTGCCGTTGGGAGCCGCCTGGGCGCAAGGCACGGTGGCGGAGGTCGCGGTCAGGCCCAGACCGCTGAAGTTTTCGTGGCAGAGTTCGTCGTCGAAATATGGAGTGTTGGGAGTCCAGGGAGTCACCGGGTCGCTGGCGCCCATCGAATTGACGATGTAAACCACGGAACCGGTATTGGCGGCCGGCGCGGTGGTGGGCAAGGCCCAGCCATTGGTGAAAGTGATATTACCGGGGGCCGCGAAACGCAGGCGGTCGCGGGCTTCTTCCAGGCCCGCCTTGGAGGCGTAATAGGCCTGCTGCTCAGAGCGGAAGTTGCTGTCAATGCCGGTTTCGGTCGTGGTCATGTACATCAGTCCCAGGCCGACAGCGGTGAGCAGCATGAGCGCGAACAGCACCACGATTAAAGCTATGCCTCGTTCGTTTTTGGATTGGCGGATCATACTTCCTCCCGACTCCTAATTCTGAAGATTGTTCAGCTTCACCATGGCGCGCATGGAAACGCCGGAACGCAGGTGCGTCTGCAGGTCCTGCTGGGCGGAAAGCAGGTTCAGGGCCACGCCGATCATGCGCACGGTGCCGCCCTGGGCCACATTGACGCCGGTGTTCAGATTGCCGCCCTGCAGATCGTTGGGAACCGCTATCACGTTGCCGTTCTGGTCGTAAAACGTGAACACAGGAACGGTCTTGTAGCTGGCGTACAGCGTGTCGTTGCTGACGGGGGCGCCGCTGAAAGTAGTGGTTCCGTCAACGGCGTAGGGAGTTGCGCCACCCGTGCTGTTGATTACGTTCTGCAGCTGGGTGTTGTAATTGACGTTCTGGGCGGAGGGGGCCGCATTTATTTTGGGCAAGGCGCTGCGCATCATGACGCAGGGGCAGTCGCCATTGGCATCGGTTTGCAGGGTATAGCGGACGCTCTGCACTGTGCCGCTGTCGTCAATGTCGCCTTCGAACCAGAGGTCGGTGGCTGAGACCGCTACCAGCCCGGACGCGACATTGGAGTTATTGACAGCCGGCGCAGCCAGCGCGCTGGGCGTGAACATCTTCAGGCCGGGATAGCCGGCGCTGTGCAGGTCACGCACAATCTGATCGAGGAATTCCCGCGATTCCTGGGTGGCGTTGACGCGGTTTTCTTCCAGGCGGTACTTCTTCATGCCGTCCAGAATGGTGCTGAAGATGGCGCCCATGACCACGCTGAGCACGGCCACGACAATCAGCATTTCCATCAGCGAAAAGCCGCGTTGCCCTTGCTGTGAGTGTTGGCTCATGATGTCCTCTAGTTCTCCGCCACCGCGGCGGTGCCGCGCAAAGTGACCGGCAGGATGTAGGAATTGGCCGCGGTCGTGCCCACGGGTTTGGCGGAGACTCGCACCAGGCGGGTGTAGACCGTTGCCCCCGAAGTGGACATGTCGAGCACGTTCCAGCGCACGTCATATTGGGAGGTTTGGCCATTCGCCCGGCACACGTTGTAGGTCATGCTGTAGTTGTTGCCCGGGGCCGCCACGGAGAAGTCAACGTTGCCGCTGGCGGTCACCGCCGCGCCCGCGCCAGGCGCCGCGCCGCCCGCGCTGTTGATGGTGAAATTATTGCCCAGGCAGTCGGTTAACCCGATGGTGGCCACATTGTTGGTGCCCGCCAGCAGAATCTGTTCCAGCACGCTCTGTGAGAGCAGCGTAGCCGTGGTATCGCGTTGGCTGCGGCTGTTATTGGCCATGGCCACCACGAACAGGCTGATCACCGCTGTCATTCCTACCGCCCCGATGCTCAGCGCGATGAGCAGTTCAATCAGCGTCAGGCCCGAGGCTTGTGTCTGCTTCGGAGATGGTTTCATTCGCAGTCTCATTGCTGTCCCCATGAGGAGCCGTTGTAGCTCCACTCGCTCACTAGTCCGGAAGGCGTAACCGTCACCGCGGCGTAGGTCTTCCCGTTTCCGGTCGAGTACTGGAATTCGAAGAGGAAACCCACGGCCTTGGCATTCGGGTCAATCTCTTTGCATGCGGTGGTAGTCGGGTTTGGCTCTGTAGTGGCAGGATTGCCGACGCAGGGCAGACCGCGGTTGTTGTACGAGGCGAAAGCGTTTGCCGGCTGGCTAAAGTAGTTAAGTCCGGTGAAACCGTTGGGGCAGGTGGTGGTCAGTGCGCCACAGGTGATCTGGCTGGTGGAGGGGCCGCTGCCGTCGGTTATCAATGAAACGTTGCTGGCCAGCGCCACCATCGGTTCCGTAACGTCACAGGTTCCACTGTAGTTGGTATCAATGCAGGCCTGCTGCATCCCGTTAACCGCGGCCGGAACCACGATGCTGTAGGTGGTGTTGTTTTTCACCGCCAGGATGCGCGCCCGTTGCAGCAGCGTCGCGAAATCCTGTGCCGAGCTCTGCAACTTGACCGCTTGCAAAGTCCTGCTGATGGTGGGGATCGCTGCCACCGTGACCACCATCATCACCGCCATGCAAATCAGCAGTTCCATCAGGCTGAAGCCGCTCTGCCACTTGGGACGGTATTCCATGCCATGCACTCCTTGGGGGGATGGCATATTCCAAAGCAGTCTGCCGTCCAAACGAGTGCGATTTTCTAAGTTGCTGAAAGCAGAATGGTTAGGGTAGTCTCTTCGGCGGAGACCTGGGCCAATCCTCTCCTGAAATGTTTCATTTCGTTACATTTTGTGAAGCTGGTCTCGATCTGAACCGTGGACTGGGGAGAGCGCTGCAACGAGTTTTGTGCCCCCAAACCGTACCCAAATGCGATCAGCCGTGAAGTCCACCCGGAAGGGTGCAGCGCAGGTTGGTTGGGAGCTTTGGCCGCCGGCCACACTCCACGCCTTCCGGGGCCGGCTGTTGTCCTGGTATAGCGGCAACCGGCGAAACCTGCCCTGGCGCGGCGAGCCGGACCCCTACCGCGTCTGGATTTCAGAAGTCATGCTGCAGCAGACGCGGGTGGCCGCCGTCATCAGTTATTACCAGCGCTTTCTGCAGCGCTTTCCCGATGTGCGTTCGCTGGCCGCCGCCCGGCCGGAAGCCGTGCTCGCCGCCTGGAGCGGCCTGGGCTATTACCGGCGGGCGCGGGCGCTGCATGACGCCGCGAAGGTCATAGTGAAAGACTATGGCGGGGAGTTGCCGCGCACGGCTGTCCAACTGCGGCAGTTGCCTGGCTTCGGGCCCTACACCGCGGCAGCGGTGGCCAGCATCGCGTTCGCGGAGCCGGTAGCGGTGGTAGACGGCAACGTGGAGCGGGTGCTGTCCCGGCTTCTCGCGTGGCGTGCACCCAAGCACGGCGCGGCATGGGAAAGGGCGCAATGGCTGCTGGCGGCCGACCGCCCCGGAGATTTCAACCAGGCCATGATGGAACTGGGGGCGACGGTTTGCCTTCCGGCAGAGGCCCACTGCGCCCGCTGCCCGCTATTTCGCTGGTGCCGGACGCGCGGCATCGGTCCGGCAAAGCACAAGCAGCGCCGCCTGCGGCAGCAACTGGGTTACCGCTTGGCACGGCGTGGGGAGACTGTGTTTCTGGTGCAGCGCGGGCGTAACGCCTCGCTGATGCCGGGGATGTGGGAGCTCCCGGAAATGCGGGGGAACGGCGCGCGCCCGCAGGTCACATTCCGGTTGCGGCACTCGATTACGGTGACGGATTTTGCGATTGAAGTCAGCGTGGGAGAGCCGCCCGCCGGCGCACGCGGCCGCTGGGTTAAACGGGCGCAAGTGGAGGACCTGCCGCTCACCGGGCTAACCAAAAAAATCCTGCGGCGCGCCAATTTCATCTAAAGTTTTGTGGTCCGAAGATTTGTGCACTGCCCGATTCAAGGAGGAACCAACAGATGCCTGCTTTGAGCGCCGGACAAGCCGCCCCCGAGTTCACCCTGGGGAAGATGGACGGCGGCAAATTCAACCTGCGCGAGGCCCTCAGTCGCGGCCCGGTACTGGCGGTGTTTTTCAAAATTTCCTGCCCCGTGTGCCAGTTCGCCCTTCCTTATGTGGAACGCCTGTACCATGCCTACGCGGGCAAGAACGTCACCATCGTGGGTGTTTCGCAAAATAATAAAGAGGACACCGCCCGCTTCCTGCGGGAATACAAGCTCACACTTCCCGTGCTGCTGGATGACACCAGCAGCTATCCCGTCTCCAATGCTTACGGATTAACCAACGTGCCGACTCTTTTCTGGCTGGAGCGCGATGGCGAGATTGGGTTGAGCAGCGTGGGCTGGAGCCGTAACGACATGGAGCAGATCAACCGTTTGCTGGCGGAGGCAGGGCGAGCGGAACAGGCGGTCATTTTTTCGCCGGGCGAGAATGTGCCCGATTTTCGCGCTGGTTGAAGCTCCAAAAACTAACCTGCGGTCCGCAGGAAAACGCAAGCCCGGCGCCCAACCGGGCTTTTTTCTGTCGCCGGCACCATGACTTCTGTAACGTTGGCCGCCCCCATTGGCCATGTTACCCTCCGGCCCAGAGTCAGTACTATCGCCATTTTCTGAGGAACTGAATGCATCTGCGTCGCGGCGCGCTGGTGGCGGTCTTGCTCTGCAGCGGGGCTTTTGCCGTTACTGGCCAACCCACCGCTGCGCACCATAGTAGCGGCAAAGTGCTGCCCATCACCACCAGCTCTCCCGCGGCCCGCAAGCTGTTCCAGAAGGCCATGGTCAACATGGAAGACCTGCGCACCGAGTGGGCGCTGGCGGGTTGGCGCGCGGCGGCAAAAAAAGATCCGAATTTTGCCCAGGCTGAGATCCTAGTCGCCTATCTGACTCAGGATCCGGCGGAGGAGATGGCGGCGCTGGCCAGGGCCAGGGAATTGGAGCCCAGAGTCACGCCCGGAGAAAAACTGCTCATCGAATGGCTCAGCGGCGTGCGCCAGAGCCGCTACGTGCCCGCCATTGCGGCCATGAACGACCTGCTCGCCATGTATCCCAAGGATCGCCGCATTGCTTTTCTGGCCGGACGCTGGATGATCCAGCAGCACCGCTACGACCACGGCGAGATGCTGCTGGAGCAGGCGATCGCTCTCTATCCCAATTACCCGGCGGCGGTCAACGAACTGGGTTATGCCTGCGCTTACAACGGCGACTTCAGGAAGGCCATCGCCATGATGGAAAAGTATGTGGCCCTGCAGCCCACCGAGCCCAACCCGCAGGATTCCTACGCGGAAATTTTGCGTTTGTCCGGAGATTTCAACGGCGCCCTGGATCACTACCGCAAGGCGCTGGAGTTGGACCCCAACTTCGTCAGCTCGCAACTGGGCATCGCCGACACTTATGCGCTGATGGGTGATGAAGACCAGGCGCGGCACGAATACGAAAAGGCCATAGCGGTGGCGGATGGCGAAGGCGAGCGCCTGCAGTATGGCCTGCAGGAGGCAGCCACCTACGTTCGCGAGCGCCGTTACGTGCAGGCGGATCAGGCCTTTCGCGCTTCGGCGGATGAGGCCCATCGCCAGGGCTTCGCGCGCGTGGAAGCCGATGTTTACCGCAGCATGGCCATGTATGAGCCCGAGGTTTCCGCCGCTATGAAGAGTCTGGACCAGGCGGAGAAGGCGTTGCAGGACCACCAGGTTTCGCAATCGGACGGGGAACAGGAACACGCGCTCATCCTGTTTGTGCGCGCACGCCGCGCCTTGCTGGCCGGCGATCGCACCGCGGCGGTGAAATCGGTGCAGCAATTGCAGACCATGGCCGCCTCCAGCCGCAGCGAGGTGGTGCAGCGCTCGTATCACGCCGCTGCCGGCGCGCTGGCCATGGCGCAAGCCAAGTACACGCAGGCGGTCGCCCATCTGGAGGAGGATCAGAACAATCCCCTGTCGCTGGAGCTGTTGTGGCAGGCCTATGCGAAGACCGGAGCCCGGGAGGAGGCGCAGGCGCTGCGCTCCGACATGGCCGCATTGAATGATCCGACGCTGGAGCAGGCGCTGGTGGACCCGCGGCTGCGCGCCAGCCTCAGCGGGGTGGCCGCGCACCCGTAACCGCCGGCACAAGCGAGGCAACTTATGGCGCGTATCCCAATTCTTCGCTTCGGCAATCTTGCAGATCACGCGCGCCAGCTTAATCTTGCCAGTTATACGCCGGCCATCACGCTGCAGGGGCTGGTGCGGGGCGTGGATAACGTGCGCTACGACGTCTATCTCAGCCCGCGTTTTTCCGAGGAAGCGCGCGCCTGCATCTGCGCCCTTATCTCCCGTAACGGCAATGTAGCCGACCTGATTCTGGAACCGCCGCGCCCCCTGGAAACGCGCAGCAATCTGCTGCTGCGCTCGCGGGAGGAACGGCCGGCGGCGGCGCCCAGCCCGCGGGGCACGCCGGCGGAATTCAAGCGCCTGCTTTCCGATCTGCTGGTGGAAGCGCTCAAAGCCGCCAAGCAGCAGAACAACATCGCTGTGGATCTGCTGGCCCGCCTGGCGGTGGTGAAGTTCCTGCGCGCGGAGCTGACCGCGCAGTTCGCGGTGGTGGTGGAACGCTGCCGCACCCTGCTCAAAAGCTGCGAAGGCATGCGCCAGGAGCGGGCGACGCAGATTCGCGACCGGGTATACGCCCTGCAGGTTTCCAAAAAAGTGGTGCTGCGCCGCGCCGGTCAGGAAATTTTTGAGACTCTGCGCGAAACCGAAAAGCAGACCCTGGTGCGCATGCGCCAGTCGCTGTTCGGAGAGGCCGCCGGCAACAGCTACGAGCTGTTTCTCAACCGGCTGGCCTTCACCGAAGATGGCCGCGATGACTACCTGAACGCCGAACATTACGTCATGCTCGGCAACTACGAACAGGATCCTGACCGTTTCGCCACCATGCGCGAGCTGGCGGGCGCGTTCCTGGTTTCGCTCGACGTGCTGGACCAGGCTTCGGACGCGGACCGCGTGCTCGACGGTTTGCTCAATGCTCCGGAAAACGCCCAGGAACTGGTGGCGGGGGGCGCGCCGGAGGACTCTTCGTCGCGGGGCAGAGCGCAGAAGGCGCTGCTCCATAGCTGGCAGGAGCTGCTGGAGGCGCAGAAGGTGATGGATTTTGTGGTCGCCTCCTATGAGGTGGTGCCGCTGCTCAGCGAATATTCGCCCACCATCAACGCCCAGCAGCTGAAGAATGCGCTCATTTCGAAAAAAGAACGAAGCCGGGTGGAGGCGCTGATCGCGGAGCATCCCCGGCTTTCCGGCGCCAGCCTGCAGGCGGCAATCCGGCGGGTGGGGGAAATGAAGAGCGGGGACAAGTCCCGCATCGCCGGGCGTTTTCTCAGCGACTTCATGCGCTACCACCGCGACCTGCGGCGGCTGGAGGCGCTCAACTCCGCGCTCGACAGTGTGAACGTGATCGGCAACGAAAAGCTGCGCGAGCTTTCCTCGCTCAACCGCCTGCTTTATGAGTTCCTGCTGCGCGACGAGCAGAAGCCCAGCGAAGAAACGGTGGTGCACCACGTCATCATCAAGGCCGACGTGCGCGATTCCACCCGCATGACCCGCGCCCTGGGCGAGCGCGGCCTGAATCCGGCTTCCTACTTCAGCCTTAACTTCTATGATCCCGTCAACAAGCTGCTGCCCAAGTACGGCGCCGGCAAAGTGTTCATTGAGGGCGACGCCATCATCCTTTCCCTTCTGGAATACGAAGGCGAGCGCGGGTTCGCGGTGAGCCGTGCCTGCGTGCTGGCCAAGGAAATGGTGGACATAGTGCGCGCCTATAACGAAGAGTCGCAGAAGGCCGGGTTGCCCGGGCTGGAACTGGGCGTGGGCATCACCTACCAGCCCTCCCCGCCCATGTACCTGATGGACGGCAACGCGCGCATCATGATTTCCGAGGCGCTCAATGAGAGCGACCGCCTTTCTGCCTGCAGCAAGCAGGCGCGGCGCTTGCTGCCCCTGGGCGGGCCGTTCAACGTGTATCGTTTTCAGTTGCAGCGCGAAGGCGGCAACAACGAGTTCGAGGACGCTCCCCTGGTCTATAACGTCAGCGGCATCCAGTTGAACGCCGCCGCCTTCCACAAGCTGCAGCAGGAAATCTCGCTGCAGGCGCAGGACGTGGCCATGCCCACCATCTGGGAAAGCGAGCAGATGCGGCTGCACAGTGGCCTGGTCCCGCTGGAAGGCGGACTGTTCCATACCGTGGTGGTGCGCGAGGCCCGCGCCGCCCGCCTCCGCGCCCGCGACTTCTCGCCTGTGGGCTGGAGCGACGACCTCTATTACGAAGTGTGCACCAACGCCGGCGTGTACCGCTTCCTGGAACAGAGCCAGGCCGCCAAAGC
>DATGGJ010000663.1:0-10871 GCA_035308585.1 Terriglobales bacterium | reverse complement strand
ATACAACCGTCAAAACATGGTTTACGAAAAGGAACACCTGCTGATTGATGGACCGGGCAAGTATCCGGACTACAACTTCTGGCGGGTGGCTGGGGTCAAGGTGGGCGGCAAGGACAAAGGCGAGGCCGAGCGCGAAGCTCCGCCCACGGACCTCAGGAGCCTGTTGCCTTAGCGAACGTATGCAAGTCCTGTTCTACATTGCGGGAGCGGTCGCGATTTTCGCCACGGTGATGACGGTTACACGCCTCAACGCGGTGCACGCGCTGCTGTACTTCATCGTGTCGCTGCTCTCGGTTGCCGTCATCTTCTACATTCTGGGCGCCCCCTTCATCGCCGCCCTGGAAGTGATTATCTACGCCGGCGCCATCATGGTGCTGTTTATCTTTGTGGTCATGATGCTCAACCTCGGCGAGCGCGCGGTGGAGATGGAAAGCAAGTGGCTGACTCCGGGCATGTGGATCGGGCCGGAAATTCTGGCTGCCATTCTGATCGCCGAGGTGGTGTACCTGCTGTCGCGCCCGCCGATCGAGGCGCACGCCATCCAGTATGTGGAGCCGCGGGAGGTCGGTCTCGCGCTGTTCGGTCCTTATCTGATCGGCGTGGAGCTGGCTTCCATGCTGTTGCTGGGCGCCCTGGTGGGCGCTTATCACCTGGGCTACCGCAAGCCCAAGGCTGTGGAGAATCCGGATGCAGACAATACCGATGCAACACGGGCTGCTGCTGGCGGGGATTTTGTTCGCCCTGGGCACGATCGGCCTGCTGGTGCGGCGTAACCTGGTGTTCACGCTGATGTCCATCGAGATCATGCTGAACGCCGCCGGGCTGGCCTTTATCGTGGCGGGCGCGCACTGGATGCAGGCGGATGGCCAGATCATGTTTCTCTTCATTCTGGCCATGGCGGCCTCTGAAGTTTCGGTCGGGCTGGCGCTGCTTTTGCGGCTTTACCACCAGCACGGCGTGCTCGATACCGACAGCGCCAGCGAGATGAAAGGATAGCGTGCTCGAACTCACCGGCCTTATTCCGGCGATTCCGTTTTTCAGCTTTCTGCTGCTGGCCATCTTCGGCCCGCGGATGGCACGGCGGGCCGTATCCATCATCGGGGTGGGCTCCATCGGGGCGAGCGCGATCATTTCCGGGATTGTCGCCGCCGCTTTTGTCTCCGCGCCTCCGGCGGGCTGGTCGTTCGGCGAAGTCGTCTGGCAATGGATGAGTGTCTCCGGCTTTCAAGCCGGCATCGGCTTTTATCTGGACGCGCTTTCCGTGGTCATGGTGCTGGTGATCACCTTCGTCGCGTTTCTCATCCATCTTTATTCCACGGAGTACATGGAAGGCGATGAAGGCTACAGCCGGTTTTTCGCCTACATGAACCTGTTCGTCGCCTCCATGGTGACGCTGGTGCTGGCGGACAACCTGCTGCTGCTCTACCTGGGTTGGGAGGGCGTGGGACTGTGCAGCTACCTGCTGATCGGATTCTGGTACACCGACCCGGAGAATGGACGGGCAGCGCGCAAGGCTTTCATCGTGACCCGCGTGGGCGATACCTCCATGGTTATTGGGCTGTTCCTCATTTTTGACCGGCTGGGGACGCTGAACATTCAGGAACTGATGCACCGCGCCACGCTGCAATGGCCGGCGGGGGCGGCGGTGGCGGTAGCCGCGGCGGCCTTGCTGCTGGGCGGGGCGGTGGGCAAATCGGCGCAACTGCCGCTGCAAACCTGGCTGCCCGACGCCATGGCCGGCCCCACACCCACCAGCGCGCTGATCCACGCCGCCACTATGGTGACCGCCGGCGTGTATTTGATTGCGCGCACGCACGTCCTCTTCAGCCTGGCGCCGCAGGTGATGCTGGCGGTGGCCGTGATCGGGGCGGCGACGCTGCTGCTCGCGGGTTGCAGCGCGCTCGTCCAGCGCGACATCAAGCGCGTGCTCGCCTACTCCACTATCAGCCAGATCGGCTACATGTTTCTGGCTCTGGGCGTGGGCGCGTGGTCGGCAGCGATTTTTCACTTCATGACCCACGCTTTCTTCAAGGCGCTGCTGTTCCTGGCCGCAGGCGCGGTGATTCAGGCGCAGCACGAAGAGCACGACATTTTCAAAATGGGTGGGCTGCGCCGGACGATTCCCATCACCTTCTGGGCGTTCTTGATTTCCGGCTGCGCGCTCGCCGGCCTGCCCCTCATCACCGCCGGCTTCTACAGCAAGGGCATGATCCTGTGGGGCGCGTGGTCATCACCGCAGGGCGGGCCGGCACTGTGGATTGCGGGATTGGTGGGAGTGCTCCTGACCTCGCTCTATATTTTTCGCGTTATTTTCGTGGCGTTTTTTGGGGAAGCGCAGATTCCGGTGGTGCATCCGCCGAGCCTGGCCAAGAATTTGCCAATGGTCGTGCTGAGCGCGCTCTCCATCGGCGCGGGATGGGTCAATCTTCCGCCTTACCTGGGAAACAAGCTCTGGCTGAACAACCTGCTGTACACGGCTCTGCCCAGGGTGGCAGAGCGGCAAGTGGGATGGATTACGGAAGACTGGTCGGAGGGCATCATCACGGCGGCGTTCGCTTTCGGCTTGATCATCGCTTACGAACTGTACTTGCGGCGGCGCGGGGCCACGGCGCCGCTCACCGAGAATGCTCTGGGCCGGGCCCTTCACGACCTCTGGTTTGCGGACTGGGGTTTCGATTTTGTTTACGACAAGCTGTTCGTCGCCCCGGTGGTGTGGTTCGCGCAGGTGGACAAGCGCGACTTCATTGACAAGTTTTACGACGGCCTGGCTGCTCTGAGCCGCGCCTGCTATCGCGCGCTCAGCGCCACGGAAAGCGGCCGCATGCGCTGGTACGCCGCCAGCATTGTAGGCGGGACGGTGGTCTTCATCTTTATTGTGCTGGTCTTATGATTCTGGTCTGGTTCATCGCGATCCTGTTGGTTGGTGGCATCGCCTGCGGGATAGCTGCGCGCTGGAGCGCGCCCGCCTGCCGCTGGATCGCGCTCGGCGCCACCATCACCGATTTTGCCCTCAGCGTGGTGCTGTGGATTCGCAATTATCCCGTCAACCTGCTGCAACAGCAGGAGTGGCTGCGGCAGGTGAACTGGACCTGGTTCCCTGACGCCGGCATTCATTTCCACCTGGCGATTGATGGTCTGAGCCTGCTGTTGGTGGTGCTGACGTTCTTGCTGGGCATTGTTTCGGTGCTGGCCTCATGGACTGAGATTCGCGAGGGCGTGGGCTTCTTCCACCTGAATCTGCTCTGGGTGCTGGCCGGTATTACGGGCGTGTTCCTGGCGGTGGACCTGTTCCTCTTTTACTTTGCCTGGGAGTTGATGCTCATCCCCATGTACTTCCTGATCGCCATCTGGGGGCACGAGCGGGGGGTGTACGCGGCGGTCAAATTTTTCCTGTTTACGCAGCTCAGCGGGCTGCTGATGCTGATTTCCATTCTTGCGCTGTACGTGCTCCATCACCGCGCCACCGGAGTTTTCACCTTCGAGTACTCCGAGCTGATCGGCACTTCCATGCCGCTGCATGTGGGCATCTGGGTGATGCTGGGCTTCTTTATCGCCTTCGCGGTGAAGCTGCCTATGGTGCCGTTTCACACCTGGCTGCCGGACGCGCACACCGAGGCGCCCACCGCGGGCAGCGTGATTCTCGCCGGCCTGCTGCTGAAGACCGGCGCCTACGGCCTGCTGCGCTTCGTGGTGCCGCTGTTTCCCGCGGCGGCGCACTGGTTCTCGCCCATCGCCACCGTGCTGGCGGCCATCGGAATCATCTACGGCGCGGTGCTGGCGTTTGGCCAGACCGACCTGAAGCGCCTGGTGGCCTACACCAGCGTGAGCCACCTGGGCTTTGTCCTTCTGGCCATTTTTGTGTGGAACAAGCTGGCGCTGGAAGGCGCGCTGATCACCATCATCGCGCACGGCATCAGCACCGGGGCCCTGTTCGTGCTGGTGGGCGCGTTGCAGGAACGGATTCACACCCGCGAAATGGACCGCATGGGCGGGTTGTGGCAAACCATTCCGCGCTTTAGCGGCGCCGCCATGTTCTTCGCCATGGCCTCCATCGGCTTGCCCGGTCTGGGCGATTTTGTCGGCGAGTTCCTTATTCTGCTGGGGACGTACAAGGTGAGCGTCGGCCTGGCGGTGGCCGCCGCCATCGGGGTGCTGGCTTCCACGCTCTACGGTTTGAAATTTATCCAGCGCGCCTTCCACGGCAGCAACGTTCACCACTGGGAACTGCACGACCTGTTTGCACGTGAGGTGGTGATCATCGCGCCCATGATTGCCCTGCTGCTCTGGCTGGGTCTTTTCCCGCAGCCGGTGCTGAACACCTTCGCACCCGCGATGCGGAAGCTGCAGGAGCAAGCTGCCCGGCAGTACCAGGCCTATGAACGGGAGCAGCCATGACCATCGCCGGATTGATTGCGCTCCTGCCTCTGCTGCTGCTCGCGGGCACGCCCGTGGCCCTGATGCTGATCATCACCATTCATCGCAGCCACCGCCTGGCGCTGGGACTGACGTTGCTCGGCCTGGCAGCCGCGTTCCGGTCGCTGTGGTTCGCCGCCGAAGTTGCGCCGCAGCGGGTAACCTCTCTGCTGATGATTGACCACTACGCGCTCTTTTATTTTGGAATGATCATTGCCGCCACCATCGCGGTGGCAGGGCTGGCCTATGGCTATCTGGAACAGCACGCGGTGGAGAAAGAAGAGTTTTACATTCTGCTGGTGACCGCGGCCCTGGGCGCGGCGGTGCTGGCCGCCAGCAGCCATTTTGTTTCTTTTTTCCTGGGGCTGGAAGTCCTGAGCATCTCGCTGTATGCCTTGAACGCTTACATCTACCCGCGCAAGACGGCGCTGGAAGCGGGCATTAAGTATTTGGTGCTGGCGGCGGCCTCGGCCGCCTTCCTGCTGTTTGGCATGGCGCTGATCTATGCAGCGGTAGGCACCATGGAATTCGGCCGCATGGCGGAGCTGATGATGGAAACCGCCGGGCCCAACCGCACCTTATTGCTGCCCGGCTTGGCCATGATCATCACCGGCATCGCCTTTAAGCTGGCGCTGGCACCCTTTCATATGTGGACGCCGGATGTTTACCAGGGCGCTTCGCCACCGGTGGCGGCATTCATTGCCACGGTTTCCAAAGGCGGGATGTTCGCCCTGCTGCTGCGCTACTTCTACCGGCTGGAACTGCACAACTATGAGCCGGTGGTGGTGGTATTCACGATTATTGCGATCGCTTCCATGCTGGGAGGCAATCTTCTGGCTCTGCTGCAGTCCAACGTGAAGCGCATTCTGGCGTATTCCTCCATCGCCCACATGGGCTATGTGCTGGTGGCTTTTATCGCCGGCGGCGAACTGGCGGTGCAGGCGGTCACGTTCTACCTGGTGGCGTATTTTGTGACCATTATTGGCGCCTTCGGAGTGGTCACCATGCTTTCCAACGGTGAAAAAGATGCCGAGTCGCTGGAAGCCTACCGCGGCCTGTTCTGGCGGCGTCCGGCGCTGGCCGGAGTGATGACCGCCATGCTCCTGTCATTAACCGGCATACCGGTGACCGCCGGCTTTATTGGCAAGTTCTATGTAGTGGCCGCGGGCGCCTCCTCCTCGGCCTGGGCGCTCATCATCATCCTGGTGGTCAGCAGCGTGATTGGCGCCTTCTACTATTTGCGGGTGATCTTCGCCCTGTATGCGGGCGCGCCCGCGGAGAGACGCGCGGAAGTCGCACCCCGCATGGCCTTGGGTTCGTCGGTTCTGGTGGTGCTCACGGTGCTGCTGATCTGGCTCGGCGTTTATCCCGCGCCCCTGCTGCACGTGATACGCGCCGCGCTGCCCGGGTGAGCGTGCTGGTGTGGTGCCGTTCCTGCGGGACGCGACATCTGTCAGCAGATTGCAGCCGCGGGGGAGGACGATTTTTATCACTTCCGCTCAGCCGCCTCCACCGACTGGGTGGGATCGGCGCCAGTCCAGGTCACGTCCGCGGTGGGACCGTAGGTTGATGGCACGGCATGGTCCATAAGCCGCAGGTAAACCGTGAGCTGGGTGCGGTGATGGCAGGTGTGGAGCACACGCCGCCAGAAGATCCAGATTCTCTGCCGCGTGACATCGAAAAATGGAACAGCTTGCAGCCACCACTGTTCTTCCTGGGGGGCAAGAAATTTCAACCGCGGCTCCGCCATTTGCAGCATGCGGCGTGTGAAACTCTCGACGCTTGCCGCCGCCGGCAGCACCTCCGCGGCTGCGGGCTCAGGAGCGCCCAGGAATTCTCCAAAGAAGCGCCGTTCGGAAAGCAACTGGTGCTTAAAGATTTCCAACACCGGCTGGGAGCGCGGGTGCGGCCGGAAAGAGAGACCGGCATCGGAAAAACAGCGCCATACCGCAATCACCTTGTTGGTCTCGCTGGCGTAAGTGTCGAGCAGGTGTTGAAACAGGGGAGATGAAGCGCGAGGAATACGCGCTTCCGGCAGAGCTGTGAAATCATAGTTCATGGCGACCCAGCACCTCACACTTTGAGTTCCGCAGGCGGAACGCGGCCACCCTCAAAGGCTGGCCAAGCCGTAAGTGGTTTCCCCGACGTGTCACATCCGGCATTAACCCTACGGATTCCCGCCTTGTGCGCTGCTTCGCCCCGCAGTGTAATGCCTTTAAGAATCGAACTGATGGCCAGGGAGCCACTTATGGATATCCAGACGGCGCAGCCGCCCCCCACCGCTGCGCCAGAAACGCCCGAACACATTGAAAAGGCAATACTCGCCCTGGATTGGCGCGACCTGCAGTTGTGGTGCATAGCCGCGGCTCTGCTGGCGGTCATGGCGGCCGGATTTCTGGCGCTGCTCATGCCGCAGCTGTTGTGGGACGTTACGGCAAGCATCTCGCACCAAACCAATGCCCCGCAACTGTTCTTCGGGTTGTTGGCCCTGCTCATCCTCTCCAACGTGTATCTGTTCACGCAGCGCCTGCAACTGGTGCGAACCCGCCGCGAACTGGTGCATCAGCTACAGGTAGCGGAGCGGACGGCGCGCACGGACGCGCTGACGGGCGTGTTCAACCGGCGCTGGCTGGATGAAACCCTGCTGCGGGAGATTGCCCGGCTGGAGCGCACCAAGGGACGTTTCACCATCATGATGGCCGATGTGAACGATTTCAAGGCCATCAACAGCCGCGTCGGACATGTGGAAGGCGACCGCATCCTGATGGAGGTCGCCCACCTGCTGCAAAGAAACTTTCGCGCTTCCGATTCCGTGGTTCGTTATGGCGGCGATGAATTTATCGCCCTCATGCCGGACACCGACCTGGCTTCGGCCCGCATTGCCGTGGAACGGCTGCAGCGATTCGTGGATGCCCGTAATGCGCGGCACGACAGCGAAGTCACCCTCGGACTGAGCTGCGGCCTGGGCACCTTCCTCCCGGGCATGTCCATGGACGCGCTTATCCAGGCGGCGGATGAAGATATGTTTGCCCAGAAGCCGCGGCGTTCTGACCGCTCCAGTCCGAATCTTCGCGCTCCCTTATAAGCTGCGGCCCGGTTAGAGAGAGCCTTTGCTCGACTGCGGCGCCACTGCCGGTGGTTCAATCTGCATGGGCTTGTTCCAGTCGGAGTAGGTAGTCACCAGGCCTCCGCTGCCCATTACCACCTCGCGCGGCAAATGGTCGCCGGGGTCAATGCACACCGTGTAATTCAAGCCCCGGCCGGTGCTCCCGGGATGCTGGAAGCTGACCACCCAGCGCTGGCAGGAAGCATCGCCAACCTTGGTGAGTTCGCCGCGGCCCACCTGGGCATTCATTCTGGCGGCCATGGTGGCGATGACGGTGGCCGGGTCGCGGCCTTCATTCATCATCGCCCAGGGAGCCGGCGCTCCGGGATTGTTGCCGCAGGGGTAAACTTCCGGGTCTTCCGGCTGCACCTTCCATTCTGCGTCGTTGCTGCGGGTCCAGGACTGGCGTCCCACGCGGATGGTTTCGTAGTGAGTCGCGCCCAGGCTGGTCACAATGTGCTCGCGGTCGGGACAGGAAACCTCGATGGTGGTTTCCAGGGCGCGGCCGGGATGCATCTTCAGCAGGGTAGAGGTGCGCCAGCTGTGGGCGGCCTTTTTGGCATCCAAAGCTTTTTGCAGTTCGCTTTGGCCGCTGGAGAAGCGGGCCCGCACGGACGCGTAGGCGCGGGCCAAAGGTCCCGGCTGCGAACCGCCGGAACAGGCGGTGGTGATAAGAAGGCTGGCGAGCAATGCGATTAAGAAGACATAAGAAAAACGGCGGTGCATAAGTTCGCCTCGTAAAGTTCGAGGTGAGCTGCCAGATCCGAGACGAACCGCCCGCGGACTACAGCTCCCGTACAGCCTTCGGGGGTATGATTGGGATCATAGCACCTGCGGTGCTGCGGTCGGAATAAAGGGAGGAGAGCCATGCCGGAGAACCCGAATCCCCAGGAAAAACTGGTCAAGGTGTTCGATGCGGAGCAGGAGAGCGAGGCCCTGGTGGTGCGCGGCCTGCTGGAATCCAACGGAATCCAAGCCCTCAGCCGGCCCAATGATCTGGAACAGGACCTGTTTCCGGTAGGCGGGGTTGCGATCACGGTGCGCGAGGAAGATGCCGAAGCGGCCAGGCAGTTGATAGAGGCGTTCCGGCAGAACGATGCCGGCTCCGAAGACGAGGAACTCAGCGAGGAAGCGACGCCGGAGTAACCTTGACGCCGTCAAGATAGAAGGTGACGGCTCCGCTTTGATCGGTGCGATACGTCGCGATGCGATAGGTTTGCAGCCGGTTGAGCACCTCAGCGCGCGGGTGGCGGAAGGGATTGCGCGCTCCCACCGAGATCACCGCAAAATCCGGGCGCACGGCAGCCAGAAACTGGGCCGAGGTGGAGGAAGCGCTGCCGTTATGCGCCACCTTGAGCAGGCCGGCCTGTGGATGTTGTGCCGCGAGGGCGGGCTCCATCTTGCTTTCCGCATCCCCTTCCAGCAGGAATGCCGTGCCTCGGCAGGCAAAGCGCAAGACCAGAGAATCGTTGTTTCGAGGTTCGGCGGCGGGCAGCCAGCCGCGCGGAGGCGAGAGCACCCGGACGTGCGCCCCGCCAAAATCAAATTCGTCCTCTCCCCGCAGTTCCACCACGGCCACGTTCTGCTCCCGGGCAGTGGCCAATACCCGCTCCAGCGCCTTGGTCCGCGGGTTGGGGCCGAGCCACAATTCGCCCGGCCGGAAATTGGCCAGAATGCTGGGCAGGCCGCCCAGGTGGTCGCTGTGGCCGTGAGTGATGGCCACGGCATCCAGGCGCGCAATGCCGCGCTGCCATAGGTAAGGGGAAACCACGTCCTCGCCGTAATCGAATTCCGAGCGCCAGGGACCGAAGGGGCCGCCGGCATCAATGAGCAGCGTCTTTCCCTGCGGCGAAACCAGCAGCGTGGAATCACCCTGGCCTACGTCAATGGCGGTCACCTCCATCGCGCCCGGGCGCAGCTTTGGCCGAGGTGGCACGAGCGTGATCCAAAGCGCGCTGGCCAACAGGGCGGATAAACCGCTGGCAGCCAGCCATCGCCGCCGGCGCGCGGTGAGCAGGCCCAAGCCCAGAGCCAGGGCCACCGCCAGAGCGACCACCAGGCCGGGGGTGGCAACGCGCAGGTCGGCCGGACGTAAGCGGCCCACCAGGTGAATGGTTCCGGTAATGCCCTGCAAGGCCAGTCCGGCAATCAAAGCCGGCAACCAGGCCAGGCTCAGCGACACGTAGGCAAGGGCGACGGCCAAGGCGGAGGCGGGCATCAGGATTTCAGTGAGCGGGATGGCCAGTGCGTTGGCGGGTAAAGCCAGCGAGGTGGCGCGGTGGAAGTACCAGGCCATGGGCAGGGCCAGGGAAATCTGCATCAGGGCGGAGATGAGCATGACTTCGTAGGCGCCCAGCAGGAAGCCTAAGCTTGCGGGGAGGAGAAGGCCGGTGGCGCGCGCCCCCAGGAAACGGCGCAAGCGGCCGGTAACCATGCGCAAGTCGAGGCGAAACTGCGCCAGGCGGGGAGCAAAAGAAAAGTCGTAGGCGGTGGAATCCAGCAGGCGCAGGGCGCGGCGGTAAGGCTGCGAGGTTCGTTCCAGCATTGGAACCCCGATACCGGCGATGGCCAACACGGAGAGGAAAGTCAGCTGAAAGCTGGGATCGAGCAGGGCGCGGGGCTCGAGGATGAGAATGCCCAGGGCGGCGCCAGCCACCGCGTTGACCGGCGCGCGGTCGCGGTAGAGAAGGCGGGTGACCAGGTAGAACAGCAGCATGAGGGCCGAGCGCACAATGGGCGCTCCCCAGTCGCACAAGTAGGCATAACCAAAGCCCAGCAACGCGGTGGCGAGGCTCGCCCACAGGTCGCCGATTCGCAGCCGGCGCAGCAGCCAGAAAACCACGAAGGCCAGGATTCCCAGGTTCATACCGGAAACCACCAGGATGTGATAGGTGCCGGAGCGCTGGAAGTTCACCCGTGTATCGCGGTCAATGAAGGCGTCCTCGCCGATGACCATAGCGTCCATGAGGGCGGCCTGTGACTGCGGCCAAAGGGCGTGGATTTGCGCCAGCACGCTGCGCCGCAGACGGTTGCGCCAGTCAGCACTCCAGGTGCCGCTGAAGCCAGGGAGCACCCGCACGCCGGCCTGGCTGGCGGAACCCAGGGCGGCGATGCCGCGCTGGGCGAGATAGCCGCGGTAGTCGAAGGAGCCGGGGTTGCCGAAATTACGCGGCGGCCGCAGCTTGGCGGTGAGCCGCAGCCGCTGGCCATAGGTGTAAAGCGGCATGGGGGCCGCCTTGGGTGGGGAGTCGCTTTCCGCCCGGGAATAGATAGTTAGGCGAAGCCTGGCGCGAAGGTTTTCCTGCATGCCGCCGGCCGCCACCTGCTCGCTCTCAACCTCCAGTACCTGCCG
>DATGGJ010000662.1:0-1573 GCA_035308585.1 Terriglobales bacterium | reverse complement strand
GCAAATGCGTCCTTGAGTTCGGCGTCGGGCAGGTCGAGACGAATGATTGCGTCGGCGCCGTGCTCCTGCAGTGTGCCCAGGACCTGCTGGTTGCGTCCCGCGGCGAACACGCGAGCCGCCCCCAGGAGTTTGGCAATCTTTACTGCCAGTTTGCCGGTGACTCCAGTTGCGCCCAGAATCAGAACACTTTCGCCTGTGACCAGGCGCGCGCGATACGCCAGTGAAAGCCACGCTGACACGCCCGGGTTGCACAGGGCGGCGGCAGTGGCATCATCCACACCAGCGGGGAGGGGAAAGGTGAAGGCTCGCGGAGCCACTGTCCATTCCGCCATGGCACCATAGGGAGGCCGGGGGCCGCCGAAAAACACCCGCGTCCCGTCGCTGAGATCTCCCACGCCATCGGTGCCGCACACCGCCGGCAGTTCGCGGGGCGCTGCGTAGTGCGAGCCGCCGGCCAGTTGTTTGTCAATTGGTTTGAGCGAAGCCGCGCGCACCTGAACCAGCGCTTCGCCCTCTCGAGGAACGGGATCGGGAAACTGCTCACAACGCGGCGGTTTGCCCAAACTGCGCAGAACGGCAGCACGCATGGGATTCAGACGCTGAGAACGAGGGGGCGCAGGCAGCATTGTACGACGCCCGGCAAAGCCCTGTCCGCCGACTTGTTCTGTTGTTGGTCTTCAAGAGGGCACAGCCTCACATGAGCATTTGCGAATGGCTTTTCCCCTGCCTACGCGCCGAATCGTCTTGGTTAGGACGCGAGGCGAAACGTGTTCATAAGGGACGACGCCAGCCGCCCGCTCACCTCGCCGGTGTAATCACGATATTGCGAAAAGAGACGTGGCCGGCCTCGCTGCCCTGCAGGTAAATGGGCCCGGGCAGCGCTTCGTGGCTGTCCAGCGCTCCGCCGGTGATGCCGGGAATCTCTTTGTGGTCAATGATGGTGTGGCCATTCTGCGCCACCGTGACCGTCCGCCCAACCAGCGTAATGTCGTAACTCTGCCATACTCCCGGCTGGCGCGGCTGCTCCGGCGAGGGCGCCAAGAAGCCATACACGCCTCCGGTGCGCATGCTCGGCCCTTCCGGCGCCGGGTCATTTTCGATCTGCACTTCGTAGCGGCCGCGCAGGTAAACGCCGCTGTTCGCGCCCTTGGCGCAATTGAATTCCACGTGCAGCTTGAAATCCTGGAACTTCCTGTCGCTGATAATTTCAGCGCCGTGCTCCGGGCTTACCAGAGTTCCGTTTTCCACCGTCCAGGACTTCAGCTTGGGGTCGCTCATGTGCCAGCCATTCAGGTCCTTGCCATCAAACAATTTGATTGGTTGGCCCCACTTGGGCGGGCTGTTCCGCTTCAGGGACGGCGCACGCGCGCCTGTCCACTGCCAGGGAGCGCCGTCAGGTCCGGTCGTGGTCCCTACCAGCTTGCCGCCGGAGAGCGTGCCCACAAAGACCATGTCATCCTTGCGGTCTTCTTCTTGCTTGGGAGAAACAAAGGTGAGGCGTCCATTGGCGAACTCGACTTTGGGCAGCGGACGGGCGTTGCCCCAGCGGCTCACGAACACAGCCTGCAGCTCT
>DATGGJ010000661.1:0-4152 GCA_035308585.1 Terriglobales bacterium | reverse complement strand
AGCGCGCCGCCTGCCTCTTCATGTTCTCGATTAATTCCGGTCCCTGGATGCCTTCAGGAAAACCGGGAAAATTTTCCACCAGGGTGGTGAGTGAGAGCTGGCCCCCGGGCTCATGGCCCTGCAAAACCAGCGGCTTGAGATTAGCGCGGCCGGCATAAATGGCCGCGGTCAGGCCGGCACAACCGGCCCCGATGATGACGTTGTCACGAATTTCCTGGCTCATGGACGGGATCATTTTAGATGTTGCCGCGGGATTTTGGCTTCAGTTCTCTACCATTATTCTCATCCGTCGGGTATGGAGTAGCTGCTGGGCCCTTATTCAGGACCGGAGACAGGGAGCGCAATAAGGGAATGCCGCCACTGCGCCGGGTGGTCAATGCGGCCGCGGGACGGAGCTGGCAACGCAGTAACGCTCAATTTCCTCCTCTACAGAGTTGAAATCCACCGGCTTGGAGATATAGCCATCCATGCCGGCGGCCAGGCAGCTTTCGCGGTCCTGGGGCATTATGGAGGCGGTCATGGCTACCACCCGAACGTGGCCGCCGGTTTCCCGCTCCCGGCGGCGGATTTCAGCGGTGGCAGCCAATCCATCGAGTTTGGGCATGCGGACATCCATGAAAAGCAAATCGAAAGGCTGCTTCTGAAACAGGGCAAGGACCCGCTCGCCATCTTCGGCGACGGTCACTCTGTGCCCCATTTTCTGCAGCAAGCTGACTATGACCGTGCGGTTTACGGCGTTGTCTTCCGCCACCAGGATGGAGAGCTTGGGCCGCGATTCGCGCAAGCTGTGCCGGGTAATCAGGCCAGGATAGCGCTCGGGAGCCTGGCCCAGGGCCATGCGGATGGCCCGCAGCAGATCGGGCCGGTGAACCGGTTTGACCAGGTAGACGGAGATGCCCATCTGGCGGCAACGGACGCCGTCCCCGCGCTGCCCGTCGGAGGTGAGCATCATGATGATAGGCCCGGCCAGTTCGGGATCGCGCTGCACACGCTCGGCCAGGGTGAAGCCATCAATTCCTGGCATGCGGCGGTCAATAAGCAGCACCCGAAAGGGAGCGCCCGCAGAATAGGCCAAGCGCAGGGCGTCGAGTGCGGCCTGGCTGTTCTCCACCGCCAGCGGCCGCATGCTCCAGCCCTCGGCATATTCGGTAAGAATCTGCCGGTTGGTGAGGTTATCGTCCACAATCAAAATACGCACCTGCTGCAGGTCCACCATAGCCGGCTCCGGCGGGGGTAGCGAAGCAATGCCGAAGCGGACGGTGAAATGAAAAGTGCTGCCCACTGCTTCCGTGCTCTCCAGCCAGACGCGGCCCTCCATCAAGCCCACCAGGCGAGCACATATAGCCAATCCCAGGCCGGTACCGCCGAATTTTCGGGTGATGCTGGTGTCAGCCTGGGCGAAGGCCTGGAACAGGAGCGCCTGCTTTTCCGGGGAAATGCCGATGCCGGTGTCCACCACACGGAAGTGCAGTTCGACCCCTTGGGTGTCACTGCTTTCCAGATCTACATACAAGACTACTTCGCCACGCTCGGTAAACTTGATGGCATTGCCCACCAAGTTGAGGACGATCTGGCGCAGGCGCCCGGGATCACCCGACAGCCGGGCGGGAACGCCGGGCGCAATGCGATAAGCCAGTTCCAGCCCCTTGCCGTGGGCCCGCAAAGCCAGGGCATTCATTTCCTGTGCGATGCAATCGGCCAGAACGAACTCGATGCACTCCAGGTCCAGCTTGCCCGACTCCACCTTGGAAAAATCCAGGATATCGTTGATCACCTCCAGCAGCACTTCGCCAGACTGCTTGGCCATCACCAGGTACTCGCGTTGCTCGCTGGTCAGGTCGGTATCGAGAGCAAGCTCGGTCATGCCCAGCACGCCGTTGATGGGGGTGCGAATTTCGTGGCTCATGTTGGCCAGAAACTCGCTCTTGGCGCGGTTGGCGGCTTCGGCGGCTTCCTTGGCCTGGATCAGTTCGGTTTCGGCGCGCTTGCGGGCCCGTTCCTGGGCGTCGCGCTGCAGGCGGGCATGGAGCACCGGAGCCAGGAAGTCCACAATGCGCTGCAACCTCTCCAGGTCGGCTTCTTCGTAGTCGGTGGCCTTGTTAGCGACCAGCAGTAACCCGATGAGAGTGTTGTTGTGCAGGATGGGAACGCTAAGGCAACGGGCGATAGCCACATGCCCTTCCGGCACTGCACCTGCCTGGTTGTAGCAGATGGCCATCTTTTCAATCAGGCTGCGGCCCCACACGCCACCCCAAGCCTCCCGGGGAAAGCGCAGGCTTTTGTTGGCTACCGCGCACTTATCCCAGACGTCGCGGGTCAGGGAAGGAGCCACCAGCGCGCCATCCTCATCAATGTAGCCGAACAGGCCCTGGGAGCTTTGCATGGCTTCGAGTACGACGTTCAGGATTTCGCCGTACATTTCGTCATCGGGCACGGTGAGGCAGATGTTGGCGATGCGATTCTTCAGTGCAATGCGCTGGTCGGAGTCGCGCAGCGCTTGCTCAGTGCGCTTGCGCTCCGTCATATCAACAAACGTGCCTTCGAGCACGAACGGTTGGCCATCCCGGTATTCTGTAACGCTTACGTTCTCCAGGATCCACACCGGGGTGTTGTCTTTCCGCAAAAGGCAGGTTTCGAAGTTCTGAAGCATTCCATCGCGCGCCAGCAAGCGCATCGCTCCTTCCAGTTCGCCGGAACTGGCAAAATAATTGTCCGCCTTATGGAACAGAAGCTCCTGCTGGGACGCGTATCCGAGGATGCGTGCCCCGGCCTCATTGCATTCCACCAGGCCCTGATTCATCTGGTACCGGAAGATCCCCGCCAGACTGCGCTCGAACAGAAGGCGGTAGCGAGCCTCCGACTGGCGCAACCGTTCTTCCGCCGTTTTGCGTGCGCTTATGTCAATGCCGACGCCGGCTATGCAGGGCTCGCCCTCGACCAGCAGCGGGGCAGCAGTCAGGTAAAAGGGAATCTTTACCTGCTCTTTAGTCAGCAGCACCGTTTCCGTCTCAGAAAATCCCGTTGCCAGGGATTCCTGAATTTTCCGGGCCATGAGCTCGCGGCCCTCCTCAGCTACCGTATCCATAATTGCTATGGATTCCAATTCGGCAGCCGAGTAGTGCAGCACTTGCTCCACCTTGTTGTTCCAGCGGACAAATTTTCCTTCCTGGTCAATGATGACAAACAGGGCCGGCAGGCTCTCGATCAGGGTGCGGAAAAACGTTTGTTCCGATGGCAGCTCCTGCCGGGCCTGCTGCAAGGCGGTTCGCGAATCGCGGGCTGAAGCTGGCGAAAGAGGTTCAGCTGCCAGGGGTTGTCCGAAGTTGCAATCGCGTTGCGGTGCCAAGGCCGGCCTCGGTTCAGAGCCTGGGCATCCTGTCCCATTGGCCACTCAGCAGCATGCTGCTGGATGGGCGTTCGTACACTCCCCGACAGGTATGCCCGCATCTCATTTTAGATTTGGCACGAACTGCACCCCGGGCCTACTGCGGGGACCATCCCCCAAAGTGTTCCCAAAGATGACAGAGTTCCAAAACGGTGCGGCAGAGGTGCGCCAAGTGAGCACAGGGAGGACGCCGCAGTCGGGTGCGCGCGAAAGAAATTTATTTCTTGCGCGACGCCGCGGGTGCAGCCGCTGCTGCCGGACGAACTCGGGCCAGCTCTTCCGGAACTGTATGGCGAGTCCCCAGGGCAGTGCGGTACGTAGCCAGAATCGTGGCCGCCCGCCGGAACAGAGGTTCGTAGACGCTTTGGTCTACCTTGGGCGCATCCGGTCCACCCGAACAACGGGCCAACACCACGGACGGTTTGCCAAATCGCTCCAGGCGGATGTGATCCGGAGGGGTATCCGCGGCCAGCGTGGCCGCCGGACTGCTCACCGCGGAGACCGTTTCACTGAGAGAAACCTGCAACAGGTCCTTGGGATCGCGGACGGCGAACACCAGTGTTTCCACCATGTTCCGCTTATCCACGCTGAAGGAATAGAGCGCGTTGAGAAACGGCGAAGTGCCGGAAAATTCGCGGCGAATGCGCACCCAGTCGGAGAGTAGGCCGGAATCGGAAGGCGCGCTGCGCTTGCCGGTCAGAGCGGCGGCGGCATCCTGCGACAGGGTAGTGCGGCCGCGGGCCACCTCGAAGTCGGTACCCCAGCCC
>DATGGJ010000660.1:0-8428 GCA_035308585.1 Terriglobales bacterium | reverse complement strand
GGGGCGGAAGACCCGCCCCCTTAGCCGTCCTGCGCGCGCTGCGCAGCGGAGAGTTTAGAAGGTGAACCGCAGGGCAAACTCCATCAGCCGCGGCTTGTTGAGGGTGTTGGTGAAGGTGCCGAACACGGCCGCCGTCGCCAGGCTGTTGTTGCCGTTGAACTGCAGCTGGCCGACGTCGAACCGCGGCGTGTTAGTTACGTTGAAGGTTTCCCAGCGGAAGCTCAGGTCCTTGCCTTCGGTGACCTTCCAGGTTTTGCCCAGGCTGGCGTCAATGTCAAACGTACCCGGACCGCGCAGGTTGTTGCGCTGCCCGGACTCGCCCGGATAAGCCAACCGGAAGTCCTTGATCGCGGCTGACGGATCCTGGAAGACGTTAGGCAGCACTGAACCGCCCGGCGTGGCCGCCACCATGTAACTGCCGGTCTTAGGTTTCGGCCCATTCAGCACAGCCGCGGAAGTGAGCTGCCAGTCGGTGCCCCAGAAGCCCAAGCCCGGCCCGATACTGAAGGGGAAACCGCTGGACCAGCGCCACAGGCCGGAAACGGACCAACCACCCACCAAGGCATTGAGTATGCCCCCCATGCCGCTGCCAAAGTGCTTGCCGCGGCCGATGGGCAGTTCATAAACCCAGTTGGCATTGATCTGGTGAGTGTTGTCGAAATCGGAAACAGCACGCAACTGCTTGGGACTCCAGGCATTGATGATTTGGCTGGCGCCCACGCCGAAGCCTTCAAATTCGTTGATGCGTTCGGCGTTGGAGCCCACGTCAATAGATTTGGAATAGCTGTAGTTGAAATCGAAATTCAACCCGTTGCTCATGCGCTTGCGCAGGCTGAGCTGCAGCCCGTTGTAGGCGCTGTTGCCGATGCTGCGCCAGGCGTATAGCGAAGACCACTGCGGGTTGTAGAAAACGTAAGGCTGCGTTTTACCGTCAGCTGTGGTGGCAAAGGAGGGGAAGCCGAACAAGTCAGCTACAAACAACGCCGTAGTTTCGTTTCCCGCGTTGCAGGCGAAGGCGTCATACATCGCCTGAGTCGCAGTCAGGTTCGCCGGTACACCAGGTCGCAATCCGCAAGCCGTCGGATCGGAGTTATACATCTGGTTTGCTGCGGAGCCGGCGGCGTTAGGAAACATGTTCTGGAAGAAAGCTACCGGCGCAACTTGCGAGACAGGCACGCCCGCCCAATACTGCTTGGCCAGGGTTGTTGCGGCGGTAAAATAATCCTGTCCCGACTTGGGATCCACCAGGTCCACCGGTTGCGACATGTCTTCTTCTTGTAGCAGGTGATGGGCAAAGCGGCCTACGTAGGAAGCCTCAACCACGAAGTTCTTCGGCAGTTCCCGTGTAATGCTGAAATTCACTACATGGGAGTAGGGGGTATGCATTTTGCCGTCCAATCCCCAGGTGATGGCAAACCCGCCATCGTTCAAGTTCGCGGGCGGGATGGCGGGGAAGGGGCCGCTAGGAGCTGGCGGCAGAATATTACACGGAGGAGCTGCACAACCCTGTGCTGCCATGACGGGAATCGTATTAACTGTCGGTTGAGTGAACCGCGGGCTGCTATCTACGCTCTGCGTGGCCGCGGGATTATCTATCAACGTGGTTAAGCCGAACGAGCCGTTGCGGTCGAAGCTGTTGACGATGCCTTCGCCGAAGTGGTCGTAGTAGAGGCCGTAGCCGGCGCGGATGGAAAACTTGCCGGCCCCGCCGCCGGTGATGTGCTTGAGAATGCCGCTGTCATACGAGGGCGCCCAGGCAAAAGAGAAACGCGGCGCGATATTTCCGTAGTCCCAGTTCCAGAGCGGCGGCTTTCCATTGGCCGGACCGGAAAGGCCCAAACCCACCAGGTTGGTGCACTGGTCGGCCAGAGAAATATCAGCGGGACACGTGTTATAGGCCAGTCCCTTTTGCGCCAATTGGCCGCGCTGATTGTAGAAAGTGCTCAGGTCTACCGTGGGGGCAACCTGGTTGCCGTTCACTTCGTAGGGCGGTTGCAGCAGGGTATAGCGAGCACCAAAGGTCAGTGTCAGAGATGGGGTTAAGCGCAAAGTGTCCTGGGCATACCACTCCGCCTCGTGCGCCTTGAAATGGCGCGGCACGAATGCGCCCCCAGGCAGCAAGGCGCCAGTCTTGTTGCGGTTGTATTCACCTTCCACGAAGGGAACCAGTCCGGCCAGCGCCGCCATGGGCAGGTCGTAAGACTGGACAAAGTCGCTGGAAACAGCGGGGAAATTAAACTGCGCTGGATCCAGGCTTTCGCCCGAACCGGCGATACCTGCCTGGTCGAGCCAGGAAACGTTGGTCTGGCCGAAGTTGTAGGAATCAGTATTGCCCAGCCGCTCGTCATTGATGATGCGGATGTTGCCGCCGAACTGGAAGGTGTGCTTGCCCTTGGTCCAGGTAACATCGTCCACCAGGTTATGCATGGGAACGGTGAGGCGGGTGGTCGGTAACTCGCCATGCAGGTCATTAAGTCCACGGAAGTTAACGAACGCCGAGGTCTGCAGGCCCACGCTGTCAATACCTTCACGGACGAATCCATAACGGAAGTTGTTGATCAGGTTGTCGCGCAGGATTGCCGTGTAGCCGACGGAGATACCCTTGTTGTTACTCTTGTGGGTAACGTTCGGAGGATCTCCGGGAAACTCCGGACCGTCGTTGCCAATTCCAGCAATGCTGTCATTCTGCAGGTTCCCGCGCACGAACAGCCGATGGTTGCCGTTCTGCGTCAGGTTATAGTCCAGCTTCAAGATGTAGGTATCCAATTTCGCGGGAGCTCCTGCCGTGAACTGGTAGCCGCGGAAATTGAAGCCATCACCCACAATATTGGTGTTGGGGAGTGGATATTGGTTGAAGATCTGCATAACCGCCGGATTGGGGCCGGGGCCCAGCGGGCAGGTACCGCCGGGGCCGAAGCCAGGAGCAGTACTGCAGTTCGGGTCCATGCTGGCAATCTGCTGTGGAGAAAGCCGTACGACGCTGCCGGTGTCCGAGATGTAGCTGATGAACCCCTTGCGCAAATCCGCGCTGGGCACGGTCCGGACAATGGACGTGTTCTCGCGCAGGCGCTGCCCTTCGTAGGTGCCGAAGAAGAACAAGCGGTCCTTCTTGATGGGGCCGCCCAGGGCGCCGCCGAAAGTGTTGCGAATCAGCTTGCCGGGAATGTTCGGGGCGCTTTGACTTAATTGCGAGTTCTTCACAAACCAATCGTTAGCGGTGGTGAACGTGGGCCGGTGATATTCGTACAACGTGCCGTGAAGCTGGTTGGTGCCGCTCTTGGTCAGCAGGACAACCTGGGCACCGGAGGAGCGGCCCTCATCGGCATTCCCGCCGGTGGTGGTTACGCGAAATTCCTGCAGCGAGTCCAAGGTGGCGCGGAGAGCGCCCTGAAACGCCTGACCCAGAATGGGATCGTTATTGTCCACACCATCAATGGTGATGTTGGCCTGGTCGCTGCGCGCGCCGGCTACTGAGCCGCTGCGGCTGTCCTCGCTCGAGGGCATGGCCTGGTCATTGTTGCCGGTATAGGCTACGCCGGCCTGCAGGCTGAGAATTCCCGTAGGATCGCGGCCTTCAAAGGGCAAATCCTGAATCTGCAGTGCGCTGAAGGCGTGCCCCAAGCTGGCATCGGTGGTGTTAACTATGGGCGCGGAGCCCGTTACCTCCACCGTGACCGCCTGACCTGCCACCTGCATCTGCAAATCCAATGTGGCCGGCGTGTTGACCATAAGAATCACATTGTCCTGGGCGAGCGTGGCGAAGCCGGTGGCTTGCGCCGATAGCTTGTAGGTAGCCGGCAGAACTTCCAGGAACTGATACAAGCCCTGCGAATTCGTCTTGGCCGTGCGCGTGTAGCCCGTTTGCGGGTTCGACAGGGTGACCGTCGCCCCGGGAATGACCGCGCCCTTGGGGTCGGTTATGGTACCGCGCAACGATGACGTGCCCGTCTGGGCGCACAGGTAGGAACTGACCAAAGCAGCGACTGCCAACAGGGAGATGAGCTTAGCGATGCGCATCCGGCGCTCCTATCATTCTGGGTGACAAATGGGCCCTGGGAGATTTGGCCACCTACTTTGCAATTTACTAGCCCAAATCTGCTTGAGGATTACCTAACCAAGCGCGGCAACATCAACAACTTAGCGTTGTTCGTTTTTGCCGGTCACACAAATTTACATAGGGTGGCTACAGGATTTGGTAGGCGCCTGAGGCGGGCGCCATGCATCGGCAATCAGCAAAGTGCGAAGGCCGCCAGCAGTTGCCGTCGTATTAGAATGCCAACCCGTGATGCCTATGAAAACACTGCGTCTGTTAATTGCCCTGATAGCACTACTGGTGACCGCCAGCGCCCAGAATCCACCCACCCCCGGCGCTCAGCAGTTCGCCACTCTCGGCAATCTGAAGCTACAGAACGGCCAAGTCATCCGCGACTGCCGCCTGGGCTATCGCACCTTCGGGCAGCTCAACGACGACAAATCCAATGCCGTGCTTTTTCCTACCTGGTTTGGGGGACGCACCCAGGACCTGGTCGAATTGATCGGCCCGGGCAAGCTGGTGGACAGCAGCAAGTACTTTGTGGTGGCGGTGGACGCGCTGGGCGACGGCGTTTCCTCTTCGCCTTCCAACAGCCAGGCGCAGCCGCGCATGAAATTTCCCCAGTTCGGTATCCGCGACATGGTGGAGAGCGAACACGAGCTTGCAACCCGCGTGCTCCACCTTGCCCACGTGCACGCCGTGATGGGCATTTCCATGGGCGGCATGCAGACCTTTCAATGGGCCGTCGCTTATCCCGATTTCATGGATAAAGCCATTCCCATCGTAGGCTCGCCCCGCCTGGCTCCCTACGACCTGCTGCTGTGGCAAACCATGATTGACGCGGTGGAGCAGAACCCCTTGTGGAAAGAGGGCAACTACACCCAGCCGCCGGCGCCGGGCGAGGTGGAGCACATCAGCGACCTGGCGCTCTCCACCCCCGAGCACTACAACCAGGAGATGACGCGGGAGAAGTTTTTCAAGTCGCTGCAGAAGCCGGCGGACACGCACTTCGACAGCAACGACCGCATCCGCCAGGCGCAAGCCATGATGGGGCTGGACGTGAGCGCGCCCTTTGGCGGCTCCATGGAAAAGGCGGCTGCTGCCGTGAAGGCGCCCATGCTGATCATCGTGGATGCGCATGACCACATGGTTACGCCCGGTCCCGCCCTCAACTTTGCCAAGCTGAAAGGAGCTCAGACCCTGGTGCTGGAGAACGACTGCGGGCACCTAGGCCCCGGCTGTGAGCAGGCCAGGGTAGGGGCCGCGATTGCTGAGTTCTTGGGAAAGCGGTAGCTGGAAGCTGGTAATCAGTAGTTTGCCGATTTAGCTCGTCACCAAATTCCAGCTACCGACTACCAGCTACCTGGATTCACTTAGCAGCAGCCGAAGGGAGGACGAGGTTCGCTCTCTACCTCGCGTGCCGCAGCTACAGCCGCCGCAATCAGGACAGCCAGAAGAGTTAATAGCGCCGCGGCCCACATAAGTTTCACCTCTGCCAGGAACTGGACAACAACCGTATTGAGAGTATTGGATTCCTTCGAGGGAGCAGATGTTGGTTCGTATAAGTTATTGATAAATAGTGGCTTACTGCGATAAATGCGGAGAATTCTGCCTTTTTCGCCAGGGTGCGGTTCAGGTTGTGCTCCGCTTCGCTTCTCACCCCGCCGCGGGCGAGGGCGCCCGGCGCCGCAAAGCTTAGGCCCGTACTGTGAAACCTGTGCAGCTCAGTCGCGAGCCGCGCCACCCGCATCGCAAAGCTGGGGTGTAAAATTGGTGGTTTCCTACCTGTCCCGTATCTTCACGGGACGTTAAAGAGAGAGGCGCAATCATGGCTACAGTGCAAGCCCCACCACGGGCGAGGATTCATGAAGGGCCATTCGTCAACGAACCGCTCACCGACTTCACGCGCGAAGAGAACGCACGCAAGATGCGGGCTGCCGTCGAGAAAGTTCGCGGCCAGCTTGGGCGCGAATATGACCTTATCATCGGTGGACGCCACGTAAAGACCCAGGACAAGATCAAGTCCATTAATCCGGCCAAGCCCTCGGAAGTAGTGGGCGTGTTCCAGAAGGCGGCCAAGGAACAGGTGGAGCCGGCCATGGAAGCGGCGCTCAAGGCCTACGAGAGCTGGAGCCGCACGCCGGTGGAGGAGCGCGCCGCCATCGTGTTCCGCACCGCCGAAATCCTGCGCGAGCGCAAATTCGAGTACGCCGCCTGGATGGTGTTTGAAGTGGGTAAGAACTACGCCGAGGCGGACGCCGATATCGCCGAATTGATTGACTTCTGCGAGTTCTATCCGCGCGAGGCGCTGCGCCTGGCCAGGGCGGAGGCGCCGGTGCAGTTGCCGGGCGAGCGCGACCTGCTCATGTACATCCCCCTGGGCGTGGGCGCGGTGATTCCACCCTGGAACTTTCCCAGCGCGATTATGGGGGGCATGACGCTGGCCTCCATTGTGTGCGGCAATACCGTGATCCTGAAGCCCTCCAGCGACTCGCCCGCCATCGCCGCCAAATTCGTGGAAGCTCTGGAAGAAGCGGGACTGCCGGAAGGCGTGGTGAACTTCTGCCCCGGCGCCGGCGCCACCTTCGGCAATGCGGTGGTGGCCCATCCCAAGACGCGCTTCATTGCCTTCACCGGCTCGCGGGAAGTGGGCCTGGACATCAACAAACGAGCCGCCGAACAGGCTCCCGGCCAGATCTGGATCAAGCGCACCATCCTTGAGATGGGCGGCAAGGACGCCATTATCGTGGATGCGGACGCCAATCTGGATTCAGCCGTGGAAGGGGTCGCGGCGGCGGCCTTCGGCTTTTCCGGGCAGAAGTGCTCCGCCTGCTCCCGGGCCATCATTGACGAGCGCATCTACGACAAGTTCCTGGAGCGCTTGAAAGCGCGCGTGGAAAAGATCAGCGTAGGCGATCCCACGAAGAACCCGGGCATGGGGCCGGTGATCAACGAAGGCTCGATGAAATCCATCCTGGAGTACATCGAAATCGGGCAGCAGCAGGGCGGGCGCGTGCTGACCGGCGGCAAGCGCGACAGCAACGCCGGCGAGGGCTGGTTCGTGCAGCCTACCGTGATTGCCGACGTCAAGCCCGGTGACCGCATCGAGCAGGAGGAAATTTTCGGGCCGGTGCTGGCGGTTATCAAATCGCGCAATTTCGATCACGCGTTGCAGATTGCCAATGACACCGAATTTGGCCTCACCGGCGCGGTTTACTCCAGTTCCAGGGACAAGCTGGACCGCGCCATCCGCGAGTTCCATGTCGGCAACCTGTACATTAACCGCAAATGCACGGGCGCCATCGTGGGGGCGCATCCCTTCGGCGGCTTCAATATGTCGGGCACTGATTCCAAGTCCGGAGGCCCCGATTACCTGTACCTGTTTACACAGGCCAAGTCCGTGGGCATCAAAAACACCTAATATGTGGGCATTATGAGGGGCGAGCCTGCGCTCGCCCTTCCTTCTGCCCGGGCGGCAATGCTCTTGAAATTCCGGCCACCTCGCCTAGTTGCTAAATTCCCGGGCCGGAGGGGTATTTTCTCGAAATAATTGACATGGCTTGCATAGCTGCCGGAGAATGAAATGGCTGGCGGACCGGCCAGGCGTGCCTCAGTTTGGAGTGGAACTGGCGAAGTGAATTATGGCCAGAATCTTGTGCGTGGACGATGAACCGAACGTAGTGGCGCTGAAGTGTGCCATTCTGGAATCCGCGGGCCACACGGTGACGACCGCCACCTCCGCCCACGACGCCATTGCCAAGCTTTCCCATGATATTTATGACGCGGTGGTCACGGATTGGCGCCTGGGCGATGCCAATGGCCGCGCCGTCGTGCAGGCAGCCAAGAACCGGCCTGCTTTGCCCGTAGTAGTGGTTTCCGGCTATGTAGCGGAAGCCTTCCAGGCCGCCGAACCCCTCGCCGACCTCTACCTGGAAAAGCCCGTCAACCCCGAAGAGCTGGTGACCATCGTCAACGAGCTGCTTAAGACCGGGGAAAAGGCCGCGTCGTAAACCAGCTGCCGGTGGTCGGTTGCCAGTTCCCAGCCGCCTGACATTGTCCTGCCTTCAGCTCCGATACCTCCTTAATTTTTCGAAGAAAGCCGCTCGAAGCGCCGGAAGAACGAAAAAGCCGCGCACAAGGCGCGGCGTGGGGTGGCACTCGCAATTCTGCTCAGTTGGCCTGGGGAGCAGGCGCTGGAGTCATGGTGGCGGCTGTGGCCGCCGCGGCTTCCGCCAGGATGCGGTGGTGAATGGTGAACAGCGCCAGCTCCAGCCGGTCGGAGACGCCGATCTTGTCGTACACATTGCGCAGGTAGTTCTTGATCACCTGCTCGGTGGTTCCCAGCTGGGTGGCGATTTCCTTGTTCTTGTATCCCTGAACAATAAGGGCCACGAT
>DATGGJ010000659.1:0-5836 GCA_035308585.1 Terriglobales bacterium | reverse complement strand
CCAAAAATAGTAAGCTTCACCTGATCACCGCAGAGCCGGTTGCCGCTAACTGAGATGAGAGCAGGATGCGCCCTGTTGCCGTGCCGGAAGTTGACTTGGGAAGCGCTTCGAAGCGCTGGAACGCAATCAGTTTGCCTCCTGATTGCAATTTTCTGAAGGCCAGGAAATAAACTTGGTACACACCTGCCATTGATTCAATAGCTGCAGACGCAAACTATGACGGACCACATTGATCCTGCTTACCTGTACTTGACCACCACGGGGCGGCGCAGCAGGCTGCCTCGAGAAGTCGAGATCTGGTTCACCTGCCGGAACGGGCTTTACTACGTGATCGCCGAGTTTGCCACCAGCCAATGGGTGCGCAATGTAAGGGCCAATCCCCAGGTTGAGGTGCGCGTGCAAGAAAAGCGGTTTGCGGCTCGCGCCAGGATTGTTGATGCTGCTGCGGAAGCGGAACTCCATGCCGCCGTGCAGCAGCTATCGCGGGAGAAATACGGATGGGGAGACGGCGTGGTGGTGGAACTGAAGCCCGAGAGTCCTCAAGGCTGAGGCCGCTCTGCCGAAGCATCAATGCATGTGAGCCGCGGGTCGGAATCGCAGAAACAATAAGAAACCCAACGGATGCGCTCCATAGATGGGAGTCAGGAAAGCCGGCTTGCCATAGAACGTTACCTGCCCGCCCAGCGCGCTCGACACGCCCCGCATCCAGGCGAATTCACGGTCATAGCCCGCGGTGTAAGCTTGCACCCGGGCCAGGAATCGCTCGGGGGCGTTCACCGCCAGGGGAGCGCCGTCCAATAGCAGGTCGCTGGTGCGGTCCACATTTTCCACCCTTCCCCAGAGGTTGTTCCGGCCGAGGAAATGCAGGGTGGATTCCGCCAGATACCCGTTTCCAATCTGGTGTTCGTTGAGGTCGCTGTTGCGGCCCCAGAGCAGTGTACTGGCCCAGTTGCCGCGTCCGAGCGGCCGGTTATACATCACGGACGCGGTCATACGGCGCACGTCCTCCCCCGGGCGGATAGCCTCCGGGCTGGTAAGGTGCGCAATCGAATACTGCACGCTCCAGTTCTGCGCCGGGCTGACGGTCACCCGCGTGGACCAGGAATCAATCCTGCCCGCGTCCATGTCCCAGCGGTCTTCATCGGGCTCGCGGCCATGGAAGCCCGAGGCTTCGAAGCGCACTTTGCGGTATGTGAGGCCCGCCGTAATCACGTCGTCGGCAATGTGGGTGGAATCTTCCAGGTGATGGCCGAGCGGAGCCATGGGATTTTCCGAAGCGGAAGCGCGGTGGGGATAAGCAGTGGGTCCCATGGCCGGGTCGCCCACTGGACCTCCGTAAAACGAGAGCAGGGCATGCCCGCTGAGCTTCAAGTCATAGAAGGCGGCCAATTCCATGAAGAGATCATGCGGGTGCTGGCCGTCCACTATGGGCCGTCCATAGGCGGTTTCGCCCTCCTGAAATAACTCAGGGTAGCGGCGCTCGCTCACGGTGGCGGGCTCCAGGCTGAACATGGCGCGCACCGTCAACTGGCCGGGACCGAGGTGGCGCTGCGCCATGGGCATAAACCAGCTGGTCGAAAACAGCTTGTCCGCGCCGCGCGGGCCGCTCTGCTGCAATTCATTGAGAAAGGCTTCTCCGTGAAACATTAACCGCCACTTCCCTGCTGTCGTCATCAGCATCGGCACGGGTATTGAGCCCGGCTCCAGGCTGGTGCCCGAGTCGGTGTGTTCCAGAACGGTGGCAGCCAGCGGGCTCGTCCCCGGCTGAGCTTGAGCCATCTTGGGCATGTGGCAATGTTCCCGCCGCTGCTCAGTGCTCTGCGGCATGCCGTTTTTCTCTCCGCCTTGCGAACACCTCGGAGCGGGCACACTCCAGCCGTATTGGGAAACGGCGACCACCACGACAAACAGCCGCAACAATATCCGCAAAAAACCTCCAAGCGCACGTCTCGGAGCGAAGGACGCTTGTTTCCATCCGGGAAATAGAGAGGCGGGAGGAACTAGATGCGCAAGGCTGGGCAGAGGAATGGCGGGCTGGGAGTGTTGTTGCTCGCGGTGACGGAAAGGGACTGTGCCCTTTCCATCCGCGATGACACAATCATCGGCGGCGCTGTGAGGGCAAAATTGTTCTCCAGCGCGGGCCGAATCAGCGCCGGCTGATGATGGACGACGATACAGCAGGAGTGCGGTCCGCTTGCGGGAACCTTCGAATGGCAGGGAGGAACGTGGACCGGAGCCGCCGCCATTGCCGGGGCCAGCGGACACAATCCCAGCAACACCACGCTCAATGCCAGCAGGCAAACCGTGGCTGCGCGGAACCGGAGCACATCAATCAAGATACCTCCGCGGTTGCAAAAACGCCAGAGTCGCGGCCAAGGCTCGCGCTCAGATCTCGATAATCATTTGCTGCAGCCGGGTGGGATATTTATTGAGGACCTCCCCGCCGCTCCTGCTCACCACCACCGTATCGGAGTGGCGGAAACCGCCAAAATTGGGATCGTAAACTCCCGGTTCACAACTGAAAGTCATGCCCGCTTTGAGCATGGTGGTATCGCCTTCGGCAATCCAGGGCGACTCGTGCGCTTCCAGGCCTATGCCGTGGCCACAGCGATGGCGGATAAAAGAAGCAAAACCGGCGTTGCGAATCTGGTCCAGCCCGAGTTTGTCCACGTCCTGGGCGATGGCGCCCTCCTTCATGGCTGCAACCGCGGCGTCGTGCGCCGCCAGCATGGCGTCAAACATGCGCTTGGCATGGTCGCCGGGCCGGCCCACGCAGAAGGAACGCTCACATTCCACGTTGTAACCGCCCATCTGCGCCCCGAAGCTCAGGATCAGCGGGTCGCCGCGCTTGAGCATGTCCTTGCTGGGCACGGCGTGGGGGAAAGCAGAACGTTTGCCGAAAGGGACCAGGCCGCCAAAAGGCGGATCAATTCCCACACCCACCACATCGTGCAGTTCGCGCGACATCTTGTCCGCCACCGCGTCGGCGCTGGCCTTCAGGATCTGGTCCTCGGTAACCGGCCCATGGCGGGCCACGAAATCGCGCCCCGCCTGCACCGTGTAGTCGGCAAAATACATGGCGCGGCGCATGATGCGCAGCTCATCCTCATCCTTTACCCAGCGCAGGTGCTCCACGATGTCGTCGGCAGTCACGAAGCTGGCGTTGGGGGCGCCCAGGCAGAGCTGGTTGAGCCGCCCTTGCGTCGGCTCCTCGATGCCGATGCGCGCCCGGTCGAAACCGCGGCGGGCGATGCGCTCCGCTATCCAGCGCACCCGGTTCACCGGCCCGGGATAATCGAAATACGTTTCATAGTCTTTGATCCACCACAGCTTTACCTGGTCGGCTTCCAGTTCGGGGATGAACAGCGCCGGTTCTCCGGTCTTGGGAATGAAGGCGGCCAGCGGCCGCTCCGTGGAGAGGTGGAAATAGCCGGTGGTGTAGATGACGTTCACCGCGTGCAGCAGCAGCAGCGCATCCAGGCCGCGCTTATCCAGTTCGCCCTGCACCTGGGCGATTTTGCGCCGGTACCAGTCCGGCTCCAGACGGTCGTGTGGCGTGGGCGGAGCAGCCGCGGAAAGCTTGAGCACACGCGTGCGCCCGAACAGGCGGGTGCCGGCGGTGAGCGCCACCGAACCCGCTACCGTGCGCAGAAAATCGCGTCGTGCCCAGCTGCCGCCTTTATCCTCTGCCATTTAGTCTCCCTACCTGGGCTGTGTAACAAGAACCCGGGATTATATCGGGCGTGAGCTCCGATTCAAATCGCGTTCTCTGGTTGGAGATCCGGATGCGGCAGGTGGAGGAAAGGAAAAAAGAAGAGGACCCCGCATCACGAGGTCCTCTGGTTGGCCGAATTTAGTTACTTGCTGGCCTTGGCCTGCATGTTGGCCTGGCTGACGGCGGCGATGAAGTTGTGCGCCGCTGCGGGCACCTTCACCTGCCCGGTCAGCACCTGGTTGGCGGGCACTACGTGACCGTAAATCTCGCGCATGGCATCTTCGTCCGGCTCGATGACCGCGCCTTCCAGATCCACCCCGGCAAACACGCCCTTGCTGCGCGAATAGGTCAGGATAGGCGAGTTCATTTTCCAATCCACTCCCGCGGAAGCATGTCTCCCCACCGGGCCTGCGGAAGCCGAAGCTGACCCGCCGACCTGGAACCGGTTCTTCAGCAACTGGTCCATGCCCTGCTGATTCATGATCATCATCACCAGGTCCACGCCCTCCACTCCGATCTGCGCTCCCCAGCTTCCTCCACCGATGGTAAAGAACTCGGGCGCGCTCCAGCCGGAAGCAGTGCGGCAGATGGCGACCCCTTTGCCGTGTTTAGCGCCGAACACGAAACCGCCCTTCAGCATGTGCGGCACTACCGCCACACACTTGGCTTTATCGAACACTTCATTGGGAATGCCCTTGTCAGGCGTGGCCATGATCTGGTGCAGTACCTCCCCGGCTTTTTGCATGCGTTCGCTGGGCGTATCGGCGAAGGCCATGCTGGCCAGCAACAGAATTACAGTGATTCCTATCAGCTTTTTCATAAATCCCCTCTGCCGGGCTCTGCCGGCGCTCCCGCTCCGCGCTTGATTAGAAGCCGGCACCGTGGCCGCGGGTTAGCTGCTGGATCCCCTGCAGCCGCTGCCGGGTTGCAGCAGCTTGGATTGAGTTCCCTCCGCACAACAAATGGTGCCGGGGAAGCCATCAAAAAAAACCGGAGAGCGCTATGCGACGTCATCTTGGTTTTGCGCTGTGTGTGCTGCTATTCACGCTGGCTGCCTGGGGGCAGCAGATGCGGCAACTGACGGTGAGTCCGGCCCTGCCCGCCGCCAGCGGCACCATGGGGATCTCTCACGACACCAGCGGTACCACCTACATCAGCTTGCAGGTAAAACACTTGGCCAACCCGGAGGCGCTGCATCCGGCGAAGGCGGCCTATGTGGTTTGGGTTCAGCCCCCCGGCCAGGCTCCCCAGAATCACGGAGTGCTGCAGGTCAATGACAAGGCGGAGGTTGCCTACTCCACTACCACCAGGGAACGCGACTTTGAGGTCTTTGTGACGGCTGAGGACAACGCCAACGTTACCCAGCCGACGGGCCCGCGCCTGCTGAGCGCGCGCAACTAGCTGCTGCTTCCGCTCGCGCGCGGCACACGCGCCATAGCCGCGGTGAAGAAACCTGCGGTGCCGAGGGAAACCCGGCAGCGAGGAGAGAAAACCTTGCCGGGTTCAAACTTGTGCCTGGATTATGCGCGCGGCTCACCCGCCGATGGGGCGGCCTTGCCTCAACCACTCCAGAAACATTTGCTCTTCGGATTTGCTGGCGTTGCGCAAGACATGGCGCAGCGTGTTGCCGCTCACAAAGTGGCAAACTTCCTCGGCGACATTTTTCACGTGGTCACCCGCCCGCTCCAAAGCCTGGGCCATGAGCAGCACCTGGATGCTCTCGCGGCAGGGCTCGCCTTCCGGGTTCTCGATGTGGCGGACGAAAACCAGGTTGCGCAAACGGTCCAGTTCCCCGTCGCTGCGCAGCACATGAATGGCGCGGTTGACATCTCGCCCGGCAAACGCCGCATACCCATCGGCGAGCATTTTTTCCAGGACCGACGACATCCGGATCAGGTCCTGCACGTCACGGCTTTCCAGGCGCGGTCCCACGGCCCGCGCGGCTGAGGCAAAGCTGGCCACCAGGTCGCCCACCCGTTCCAGGTCGGTCATGCATTTCATGCACGCCAGCAGTTCGCGGCGCTGAGCTTCGCTGGCATTTGCCAATCCCCCGCTCAGCCGCTGATCGAGTTCGCGATCCAGCCGGTCCAGCTCTTTCTCACATTCGTCCACCTTGCTATA
>DATGGJ010000658.1:0-21016 GCA_035308585.1 Terriglobales bacterium | reverse complement strand
TGCGCGTAGACAAACAGCGTGGATGCAGCTGCAAAACACAATACCAACAGCTGGCTGAGGCTTTTGCGGCTCAAGACTTTGCGGAGATGCATGCAACCTCCAGAGTGGGCCAAGAGTTGGACAATTGCGTGTACAACACTTAAGGTGACTACAAGCCGACCTGTCGTTCGCTCCCTGCGGTAGCTTCTCTGGATTTGGACACCAGCGAGCAGTAATCGTTACAACATTTTGAAAAAGCCTGAGTTTGCCGGAAACGCCGCGGGCGGGGAAGTGCCCGTGTTTTCCAGGCGGTTTCTCTGTATCTTCTGACGCCGGCGCAGGTCTTAATTCCCGGTGTTATGGAAGGCCCGAGCGGTGATGCGCCGGGCTGACCTGAGCGAAGAAAACGTGCTGCTTTCATCCATCGTGAGACAAGGCCGGACGCTGCGCAATTTGTGCTACGTCGGGAGCTATGGCGCGGCGAGCAAAATGGCGGAGTGTCGCGTTCATCCGGCGGAAGTTGGCTACACGAGTGCGACCCGCGTGTACCGGGTTGCGGAATTGGGAATTAATCTCGCGCCTGCTCACCACGGACTGCTGGCCGGGTTGTGGCATGCCCGTGTTTTGAAGCGCGCGGGAGTTCAGTTCGCAAATGTGGGCAGCGAAATCATCGCCCGAACGCCGTCTTTCAGCGTGCCGGTAGAGAACGAGGACGAACTCTTCATCCTGAGAGAGGTAGTTGCGGATGGCATTTACAACCTGATTCCGAGTGCCCCGGGCGCGGTGGTGCTGGACATCGGCATGAATGTCGGGTTTACCAGCTTGCAGTTTGCGGCCCAGCCGCGGGTGGCGGCAGTATGGGCTTATGAACCTGTTGCCGCGACCTATGGCAGAGCATTGGGAAACCTCAGCCGAAATCCCGAATTGGCGGCCAAAATCAAGCCCCATAATTACGGACTGAGTGACATTGCCGGAGAGATGACTTTCCACTATTCGCCGCGCTGGCGGGGGGTCGCCGGAGTGGAAGGGCCGTCACCGGAATTTCGGCACTATCATCGCATCGAGGACCTGAGCCGCGTCACGGTAACGGTTCGCAGTGCAGGCGACGTGGTCCGCGAATTACGGTCAGAGCACCCAGCCGCCGAGCTGATTGTAAAAATGGACTGCGAGGAATGTGAATACCGGATCGTTGCCGGATTGCAGCGGGAGGGATTGGTGCAACAGGTGGACGTCTTCCTGATCGAGTGGCACAAGCATGGCCCCACGGAACTGGCGCGGATCCTGGCCCGCGAGAACTTTGTTGTCCTGTCGTCAACCACGGGTGAGTCGACGGGAATGATTTACGCCTGCCGACGAGCTGGACGGTGAGCGCCGTATCATGATGCCAACGGTTTCCGTGATCATGGCGGTGCACAACGGCGAGGACCATGTGCGCGATGCCGTGGACAGCATTCTTGCCCAGACGCTGCGCAACCTGGAACTCATCATTGTGGACGATGCGTCCAGCGATGCGACGGCGGATGTCCTGGCGAGGTACGATGATCCCCGCGTACACATACTCAGGAACCAGTGGCGGCTCGGTCCTGGCGCCGCGCGCAACCGCGCTCTCCGAGTCGCAAAAGCTGCCTTGGTTGCCATTCAAGATGCCGATGACAGTTCCTTTCCTGAGCGCCTGCAAACGCAAGCCGAGTTTCTAGCCACGAACCCGCTGGTTGATGTGATAGGAGCTCATGCCGCCACCATCCTCGCCGATGGGAGCGACGGCGAGATCATGAGATATCCTCCCGCACGAGACTTGGAGATCAAGTGGGCCTTGCTTTTCTGGAATCCCTTTATCCATACATCCATCATGTTGCGCCGCTCGGTGCTGCAGGAGACCGGCGCCTACACGGAGGAGGACGAGCTGGCTTGGCTGGCGGAAGATTATGAACTCCTCTCGCGAATCAACCAGAAGCATTGCGCCGCCAACATAAACCAGGTTCTGGTCAGATATCGAATCAACCCGGCCGGGGCCTCGGCGCGGCAGGAGGATTTGCAGCAGCTTTCAGCGGAGGTTTCGAGAAAGAACATCGGTTGGCTGCTGGGAGCAGAGGCGGCGGATGTGGAGACAGTGCAGGCGCTGCGGCGCTTCTGGTTTGAAGGCAAGCCCTTGTCACCCGCCGACGCCCAGCGCGCGCTGGCGGGCAATGAGGTTCTGCATCAGGCGTTCCTGGCGCAGTATGCCCAAGGCGGCTCCCGCCGTTTCCCTCGCGCTCGCTTTTGCCTTGCCTGTGCACGACGGGCATTTAGCCAGGCCTGGCGCAACCCGCACCTGGAGCGCTCTTGCCGCGCAGCTATGCTGCGCTCCACCATGGCGCTTGCGTCGAAGGCCATCGCATGATCGCGGGCAAGGCTCAGGTTTCAGTGAGTGACGATGAAAACTGCCAGCAGCGCCATCATAACCACAAGACCGCAGGCGAAACCGGTAAAAAGCCAAATCTTGTGCCCGGGGTCGAGGTCCACGAAATTTTGCGCCAAGAGGGCGGCGACCCTCTGTTGCAAAGAGGGCCCATGGGGAACTGGATGTGACTCGACCGAAATGGTCGCTTCGGCAACCGGTTGGGCTAATGTATCAGGGCAAAGTTCGCCCGCGTATCCCCAGCCACGGTAATCAATTTCGAGGTAATGTTCCCGTTGTGCCATACACTGACTCTGTATTTGCCATCAGGCACTCCCGAGATGAAGTAGTCCCCCAGGATCGCGTCTGCTTTGGCGAAGTAAGGTGATGGAGCGACGATGATGTGAGCTGACATCTCCCGGTGAAAGCTGCACAGGATGAACACGTCGCCAGGGTGGGTAAAGGTCCAGACTGCCTTATGGCCACGCGCAACGATTCCCAGATCGTGCGCCAGACGGGCATTGCCCCCAATTGATTTCCAATAGACATTGTGGGGCGCACTATCGTCATTGGGGAATTCGACTGTGGCGCCTTCCGGCACGACCAGAACACTGGGCGTAAACTGCATGCTCTTCTGATGAATGGTGTAAATCTGCCCGGATTGAGAGAACTTCAGCCGGCGCAGCGGAGCGAGATACACCACAGCTTCGCCGTGACCGGCCTTTACGTTTCCACTCAGGGTTCCGGCGCGGAGCGGGAGCGCCATCCCGCCCAGCAGAAGCAGAAGCAAGAGTGCGAGTGCGCTAACACGGTGGCGGACTCTGACGGCGAATACTACAACGCGGCTGGTCAAGCGAGATCTCCGGTGGAAAAATCAAGTGAGCGAGTTGACCTCGAGTTTTTATTGCCATTGATAAAGCACCGCAGCACGAGAGCGAGACTCCAGCGTAACTGGGTGAACCTGAGCGTTTGTCAACGTCTTGTAACGTTGCTGCAAAATCCTGGTTACATGCGGTGCTTATTCAGCGAGGAACTCATGGACCGTCAGAAGCAGCGCGGCAACGGAGAGTCGTGCGCGGAGAAAACGGTGACGTGGTGGGGGACAAAGGTCGCGTGTAATACCGCTTCCCGTTCAACCGCGCACAGACGGCATGACGCAGCATGGCACGGGCGCGGTGGAGGCGAACTTTGACGTTCTCCTCCGTGATGTCGAGACAGGAGGCGGTCTCCGCAACGCTCATTTCTTCCAGATCGCGCATCATGACCACGACGCGATACTTGGGAGGTAAAGCCTGCACCGCTTTCGCCAGCACGCGGGCGTGCTCGCTGGAACTGGCGCATTGTTCCGGGGTGGGGTCCTGCGAGCGCACCATGTCGGAGGCCGGCGACTCTGGACCGCTCATCTCTTCGATGTATCGAACCCGGGAGCGTTCTTCCACGCGGTTGAGAGCTTCATGCACCGCAATGCGGGTCAGCCAGGTGGAAAACTTCGCCCGCCCAGCAAACTGGGAGAGGTGCTGGTAAGCCCGCACATAGGCCGCCTGCATCACGTCTTCCGCTTCCCACCGGTCGCGCAGGATTCCACGCGCCACGCGATACAACCTCTGACTATGACGCCGCATGATGATCTCAAAAAGCAGAGGCTCGCCTTGCAGGATCTGTACCACCAGATCTTCGTCAGATGAGTCGTTGACCGCTGCCCGCTCCATCGCCGAAAGCACCACAGCAACCTCCCAGCAACCTGGTTTTTCACTGACGCGGTAACAATGTCCGGAAGATAGCGGAGAGAAAAATCGCAGTTGTCAAAGATTTGTAAAAAGCATGCAAACTCGCTGTGACACTCTTCGGTGTAAAGGAGCAATGCCGGTCAAATGGCGACAACAACAAGCGAGCAATGTCTCAGTACAGAAACACAGGCGCATTTAGAACGTAACCCCGATGGCTTAGGAGTTGTCTATTGCGCAAGGAGTAACGAATGAGAAACCGGAATTGTCGTCTCAGAGCCATAGCGAACGCGGTGCTGTGGCCGGTCTTGCCCCTCCTGCTGTTGTGTGCAGCGCCGCCCTTGCTGAGCGCAAACGGCAAGCACCAAGCTGCCGAGCAGAGCGCGCCAGCAGCCATCGTGCACATGACAGCCGCGAACAAATTTGATCCGCAGACGGTAACCATCAAGGCGGGAGAAGCCGTGCGCTGGGTGAACGATGCCGGCGGCCCGAGCCACACCGTGACCACCGATTCCTCCATGCTGCAAAACGAGAACGAAGTCGAGATTCCGGACGGCGCCAAGCCGTTCAGTTCGGGAGTGATCGGCCCGGGCAAGTTCTTTCAGCACACGTTCGAACTGCCGGGCAGGTATCGCTACGCCTGCGCTCCCCACGAAGGGGCAAAAATGTTTGGGGAAGTTGTGGTGACGAAATGATCTGCCGGTGCGCCGCAGGTATGGACACAGCCACGGCGGATCGGGAGAGGACAGAACTGACGTGAATAGATCAAATCCGCACAGCCGCTATTCGGCCTGGCGAGCAGCGTACTCAGTGACGGCGGGCATGGTGTTGGCCGCAACCGTTGCATTTGGTCAGACGGGAGCCATGCCAGTCCAGGGGGACTTAGCAGCAAGCAGCAGCGCCCAAGCGGCCGCGCTTGGAATCCATTTCGTGCCGGGTTCCAGCACCACCGTGCTGATGGAGCGTGAAGGCAAAACCTTTCTGGTGGATCTTGCCCGGCGCAGCATCCGCGAGTTGCCCGCGGCGGCGGCAACCGCGAAGCCGACCTTGCAGGAGGTGTCATATTCCACGTCTCGATCGCAGGCCGTTGCGGGTGAGAACACGCCACCTCCCAAGAACAAAAAAGGCCACACGCAGGCGTATCGCCCCGGCGACGATACGCTCTTCAACCTGCCTACGGGCCGTCGCCTGGACCGCCATGGGCTGGTCGTGGACTTTAATCACCGGTTCCCGTACGAAGCTGCGTTCACCGGCACTTCCCGGGGCGCGACCCTGCTTGGTCTGGATGATTTTTCCATCTCGTCGTTTGGCTTCCGCTACGGGGTGACGCGAAACCTGCAGGTAAGCGCCTACCGCTCGCCCAGTATTGCCGGAAGGGTGATTGAGCTGGGGGCCAGTTATCATCTGCTCAGCGAACAGGACGGCAAGCCGTTCAATGCGGCACTGCGCTTCTCCGTGGACGGCCAAAATAATTTTCAGCGAAATTTCACCACTAATTTCGAGCTTTTACTGTCGCGCAGCATTACGCGGCGGGCGCAAATTTATCTTGTGCCTACCGGTTCACTGCACAACCGGCCCATGCTCAGCGAGGCCTCGATCGTCCAGCCTCCACCCTACCTGCCCTGCCGCGAAGCAGTGGCTACCGGCAGCAGTCCGGCTCTCAACATTCGCCCCTGCGCCGACACCTTTGCGCTGGGAGCCGGTCTTAGCGTGGATGTGCGTCCCACCGTCGCTCTGGTCGCGGAGGTAATTCCCACACTTGTCAACGGAACGGATCTGGGCATTCATCGGCCGCCGTTCGCCTTCGGCATCCAGAAAAAAATCTGGCGTCACGCGTTCACCTTCGGTTTCTCCACCGGACCGGGAACCACAACTGCGCAGCGCATCGCCAGCCGCGCCACCTTCCTGGGACAGCCCGGCGCCGATGTTCCCAGCGGGATGTTCGTAGGCTTCAATCTCAACCGGCAGCTGCATTGAGGCCCGATGTCTGGAAACGCCATGCGTCGCGCCGGTTACCGCTGGCTGCGGAAGATCAGGTCCGCGCTGCCGGAAACGGAGGGCCGGCAGGAGAACATCGCGGGCGCGCGAATGCTGCGCTGGACGCGGGAGAAGCTGGTGCCGAGCTCGAAAGTCTGGGTGCAGGTGGAGCGCGGGATAGCCCAGGGACTATGGATGCGGCTGCAACTGCCGGGAGAAACGTTTCTGTGGCGCGGCGAGCACGAACCTTATGTTCAGGAGTTGCTCGCAAGTTTTCTGAGGCTGGGCTGGGTGGCTTATGACATCGGCAGCTACGTAGGCATCTTTGCTCTGCCCATGGCGCGGGCAGTCGGTCCGGCGGGCAGGGTGTTTGCGTTCGAGCCCGATCCAGAGAGCGCCACCCGATTGCGCGAGCATGTCGCACGCAACCGCATGGAGGACCGTGTTCGGGTTGTGGAGGCGGCTGCATGGCGCACCGAGGCGGGGCAAATCCCCTATCGCCGGGGAAGCAAAGCGCGCTCCCAGGGCGGGGTGGAGGCGGAGGGAACCCATCCTGTCCTGGCCTCGGGGGAAAAGATCCTCGTGCGCAGCATTTCCCTGGATGCATTTGTTGCCCAGGGCAATCCGGCGCCGCAGTTGTTGAAAATTGACGTCGAAGGCGGTGAGGCGGCGGTTCTGGCGGGCGCTGAGGGATTAATCACGCGGGACAAGCCCCTGATCATCTGTGAAGTCCATCATCTGGCGGCCGCCCGCTGGATGCAGCAGTGGCTGCCGAGTTGCGGCTATCACATGGACTGGACGATTCCATCGCAGGACTTTCCGCGCCACCTTGTGGCGAAGCCGGCGCCAAATGACTAAGGAAGGGAAGGGGCACGCTCTGCGGAAGCCTGGGATGATCCCGCCAGCGAACGATAGAGCGCGATCTGCCTTTCTTCGTAGTGGGAGCGGGTGAAGCGTTGCACAATTTTGTGCCTGGCAGCCGCACCCATGGCCTGCAGTTCGGTTCGATGTCGAAAGCACCACGAGATCATCTCTGCCAGTTCTTCCACCCGCCTGGCGGGGATCACGAATCCATCTTTGCCGTGGGTAACACAATCCTCTGCCCCGCTGCGGTCCGTGGCTATTACGGGAAGCCCGCATGCCATTGCCTCCAATAAGACCAGCGCCAGACCTTCATTGGCAGATGGCTGAATGAAAACGTTTGCGGAGCGGTACTGGTCCGCCACCTGACGGGGCGGCAGAGGACCGGTAACCATGATGTTGGACCCAACGTACTGCGCGAGAATGGGTCGGATGTCGGGTTGCACGGGACCCACCAGCACCAGTTCCGCTTGTGGCAAGGCAAGCGTCTTCCAGGCTTGCAGCAGGTAGGTGACGCCCTTGGCCAACCCAATGCGCCCGACATAGCAGGCGCGAAACTTGGGAGACAGCAGAAGCCTCGGAGGGGGCGAGAAGAAGTCGCTGTCCACACCCGGCCAAACGACATGCGTTTTCTGCGCCAGACCGAATTCCGCGAAGCTTCGGCGAGCGGTCGTAGACGGCACAAGAATCGCATCACAGAGTTCGTACTCACGCTCCAGACGGCGGCTGAGCGGGAGTGGAAGCGCGGTAGGGCAAGCGCCCGGCTTGATGCCGGCCTGCCCGCATTCGAACAGAACCTCGCGCTGCCAGCAACGGGCGTGGAGAGTGGCGTTTTCCAGGAGGCTGGTGGGCATCGCCTCCCGAGCCTGCAGGACGGGCAAAACCAAGCCGGGCAAGCCATGGAAAATCCCCTGGGAGGGAACCCAGCGAGAAGCGAGGCGGCCAGCCAGCCAGGAGGTGGCAAGTATGGGGAGCTGTGGCCGTTCCTGGCCCCCTAGAAGACCCCAGGCGGCCCAAACACCACGGCTGAACAGATTATAAAAAGGAAACTGCTTGACGACTTCAAGGTCACCGGCATGCCCATTCTCCAGGATCTGCAGCCCAGGAGCGAAGCGGATAACTCGGCGAAGCATTCCAGCCTGGTGGAGCGCAGCGGGCAGTGTGGCCTGGTAAGAAGCGGCGGCCTGGCACAGAGTGACCGATATTACTTTGCCGGGGGCGGCGGACCTTGGGTCGCTCACTAGCGTACCGGCCATATCCGCATCCGGCAGAGCGCGGTCAGGCCGAGGCCGCGGCCGCAGTCGCTGGCGAAGGTGAGCTGGCGCGAGCCAGAATCCCACGCCGGCGTCAGGGCATTGCAGTTGGTGTTTGTGAGCGGGCGCGCGGACCAGGTGCGAGTGTCAGCCAGCCACAAGTGCCAAGCGCCACCCTCGAGATGGCTGAAGGCGAGCCATTTGCCATCGGGAGAAATAGCGGGATAGCGAGCGGGCTTAGGCAAAGGCAGAGGGCTTATCGCGGCCGCAGTTCCAGGATGGACGAGGAACAAAGCTGGGGCGCCTCCTTGGGCAGCGGAGATGATCAGCGTGCCCGCAGGGGTGAAGGCGTCATCCCAAACGTCCAGGTCAGGCGTGGTTTCCAATTGCTCGCCGCCGTCGGGCATGCTTCCGGGCCCAACATGTTTCATCAACAAGGAGCCGCGGCCCTGGTGTTCGCGGATAAAAGCGACATATTCGCTGTTGGCGGAAACAGCGGGGGCCTGCGCGTTGGCAATAATGCTGTTGGGCACCGGACGCCCTTCCGCGCTGAGGGCGACGACCTGAGGCTCGTCGGACCCTTCATGCCAGCCGTCAACCCACGTAATGGGCAAATGCGGATCGGCACTGGGATGAAACACGTCCGGCGCAAGCGATAGCAGATGGAGCGATGCGCCCTGCAGGCGGGTTATGCGGTAGCCATCCCCCAGCATGACGGAAAATGTGGTCGCATCTCCAACCGTGCTTGGTGAAGCGGAGCGAAAGGACGCGGTCAAACTGGGCAGGCGCAATCTGTAAGTATCAAATTTGCCGTTCAAACCTCGAAGCGTGACCGTGATGGAGACCATCGCAATTGCCGCATAAGCAGTGAGAAACAGGAGCGATTCGCGCCCATGCCGGCGCAGTTGTGGCGACCGGCGAGCCAGAATGAACATCACGAGGCCCCACAGGATAAGCAGCAGCCACATTCGCGGCACCGCCAGCAGGGAGTGCCAGCCTTCCGCGTTTCCCGAAACGTTGAACGGGTAGGAGAGCAGCCCGTACGGAATCAGCAAAAGGAGCGCGGTCCGCGTCCGTCCACTCCGAATCAGGAAGTCGGCACAGAGGACCACGGCCAGGATCAAGACGCAGAGGTGATAGGTGCCCGTGACCGAGGAGAGAAGCAAAAGCATGCAGGTGAAGGCGCCCCATTCGAGCAATTCCCTGCGCTCATCCTGCCGGGTCCCGGCAAGGAAATAGAGCGTAATCAGCAGCACGAACGTCTGCCAAAGGGGCTGCAGGGTTGCGTACAAGAGAGGAGCGTGAACGACGGGGTGAGGATTCAGGTCGGGCTCTGCGATTAACAGGCGATGCAGCAGGCCAGTGACCGAGTTCCAGCCCACACTGTAGGGGTCATGGCTCTCCCCGCGCAGCGCCCGGGGCAACACTTCAGCCAGGTACACCCGGTTCACCTGCCAGCCTAACAGCCCGATAGAAAGCAGGCCCACCGCCAGCCCGCCGGCGACCATTCCCCGCAAGGCGCGCCAGCGCTTCTTCCTGAGGAAAAACAGCGCAAAAAAGGCGGGAAACACCTTGAGACCGGCAGCAAAAGCCAAAACCGCTCCTGAGGATGCTTCCCAGCCGCGAAGATAAAGGGTGGCTGCAACCGTGAAGAGCAGCAGCAGGAGGACGTAGTACTGGCCGTACAGGAAGTTGGTGTGCAGGGGCAATATGGCCAGCAACGTCAACAGTAGTGTCCGACGGCCGCCGAGGGCTGTCATGTTGGCCAGCAGGCGCCACACCAGCGCGAGGAAAATCAGATTCAGAACCAGCCAGATGTGTTTGGCAAGCAGCGGGGGCAGGCCGGCAAAAGGAGCCAGGGGGAGCAGCGAAAACGGGGTCAGGGGGACAAAACCGACCAGCGGCTGTTCGATTTCAAAACGATGCTTTTCGCGCTGCAACCAAGTCCAGTCATACAGGCGTGCCAGGGAGTAGTCCTCGCGATAGAGGCGGGCTGCCAGGTAGTAGTTGGGAAAATCGGTATGCAGAGTTTTCCAGGCGGGGCGCAAGCTGTTCCAGCAAAAACCTGCGAGCAGCAATACAACGAGAAGAGTCTCTGCCAAAGACAGGAAGGCGGGCGGCACGTTGGGGCCGAGCAAGCGGACCGGAGGCGCAGTTGGAAAAGGGGAACCGGGCGGCTTAAGCACGGGAGCGGCGTTCATGATTGTCCCCCCGCAGCCGCGGCCTGCCAGTGCAACGAGCACACACAGCGGCGGCAGATGGGGTTATCGGCGATGGAAAGGGATTGCCTGAATGCCATGGCAGATTCGCTGTTGAGAACGTCCTGTAAAGAACCAGAGGAAATATTGCCCAGCGCGGGATGGAAGAAGCACGGCCGCACGGTTCCGTCAGCCTCCACCACAGCGGAAACCCAGGGTGCGTTACAGCTGGGAGAAACCGGCTCAGCCAGTCCCAGGTGAGCGCGAAAATGCAGCGCGATGCGTTTCAGCTTCTGCCGGCTCTCCGCGATGAAGCCCGAAGCGATCTCGGAAGCGAATTGCTCCAACATGCGGTCGAGTTCCCGCTCCAGTTCATCCACTTCGCCGGCGGAGAGAGCGACCAGGGCGGTGTGATCCTGGGTCCAGCCGCTGGCCCGGTTAAACGCCGAGGAAGTGAGGTCGGCGGCGAGAAAGGAGATCGAGTTAAGTTCCAGGGCCTTGGCCGTGCTGGCAGTTGCGCAAAGATGGCGATGATTGCTCTTCTGCACAGTGCAGCGGGCGCTGATGGGCATCTGCGGCCGTAAGCGGCGCACGGCGGAGACTCCCTGGGCTAGACGTTCAAAAGCGCGCGGCCGTTGGCGGATGTACTCGTGCACCGCGGGCGGACCGTCCAGAGAAACAATAAGGTCATCCACCATAGCCGCGACCAGTTCAGCTTGCGGACGGAGCAACAGGCCGGCGGTCAGGAGGGTTACGCGCACTCCTTCGACCCGCAGAAGCTTACACAGGGCTGCCAGATCGGAGTGCAGTTGGGGTTCGCCGCCCGACAGCACAACCCAGCGCACCTGTAGATCGCGAAGCGACTGCAGTTGTTTCTCGAGATCGGCGGGCGTGATCTCCCGCACCTGTCGAATGCGCCAGATGTCACACATGAGGCAGCGGCAGTTGCAGCGGTTGTGGGGAAAAAGCACCAGCACCGGCAATCTCGTGATACGGTGGGCCTCGCGGGCGGCGCCCTCCGAACAGAGCTGGGCAGGAGAAGTCACAACCGCACCTGCTTTCCCGCCAGCCGGAGGTTGTGGCCAAGGTGGGGAGCCGCTTGCGCGCATAACCACTCCAGGGGAGCGCGAATGTAGCGCTCACTTCGGTTTACCTGGACTTTCGTGAAACTGTTGCACAATTCCGGCGGTCCGCGCCGGACAATCTCCGGGGAGGCCAGCCGCGTTTCGCCTCCCAGAATTACCAGTTCAACGCGGGCAAACGAGGCAGAGGCGAGCGCCTGGGCAGGCATGGCGCGGTGGTCCAGGTCGGTGAGCGCGAACAGATCGGCCACGCCACCCCGCGCGATTCGGCCCTCGCCATTGCGCAGGCCGAGAGCCTCGGCAGGCCGGGACGTGACCATCTCGTAAATTAGTTCGGGCGGGACGGCCAGTTTGGCGCAGGCAAAGGCAATTTCGTCCAGCAGGTCCCCACAACTGGTGAGAGGCGAATCACTTCCCAGAATCACTCGCGGGTTGGCTTCCGCCACCGCCACGTGGATTGTGCGGCCCAACGTGAACAGGTTGGAAGAGGGACACCAGACTGCGGAAGCGCCGCGCTCCTGCACCAGGGCCCACCCACGGGCATCCAGTCCCACCGCATGGATCAATACAGTGCGCCGGGTCAGGCATCCCAACCGGTCCAGCTTGAAAACTTCGTTACGGCTGCGGGTGTCAACGCCTTCCCCCAGATGAATGAAAAAGGGAGCTTCCGCCGGTGTGGCGCGAAATGCACCGGCTACATCCTGCCCCATGGTGAGCGAATGAGCCCAGCCGTAAGGCTTCAACACGCGCACGGGGAATGCAGGATTATCGAATTCTGCTTCGTAAGGATTGTGCTGGCAGACGGTTGTCACGCCGCAGGCAAGGTTCTTTACCCCACCCCACCACAGGCGCACCGGCTTGGCCACCTGGCGATGGTTCAACACCGGGGGAGCTTCGGGTTTGTAAATGTCGGCCGCCCAGTTCTCGAAGTTCCTGTAAGGACCATTTCCCAGGCGTGGGAACAGGCTGAACTCAAGGTGGTCGTGGCTGTTTATGAGGCCGGGAAACAGCAGATAGCCGTCGAGATTCAGCTCCGTGCCCACGCGGGATTTGCGTGAAGCTGGCCGCGTGTTCAGGCTGACTACGCGGCCGCCGCGAATCTCCAGGTCGGCGCGGATTGTTTCCCTGGGGCCAAGCACAACGCGGGCGCCAGTAAGACGCAGGGTCTGTTTGCCGCTGTGCTCACTGCGGTTGCGGCCAGTCCGCGGGCTGCGCGGTGATTCCGGATCGGATCGGAAGTGCCAAATCAAAGCGGCGGGTAATTTGCTGGCCTGCTCGAACAATGCGGACTTTCCGCGCTGCAGGAATATGCTCCGCTCGGCTTCCCCGAAAGCAGGCTCCTGGCAGCCACGCAAACGGAACCCCGAGCCGGCCAGCAAAGCGCAGAGTTCCACCGGAGAATGGCAATAAGCCTCGATGTGATAAACCCTGTTTTCATGATGGAAGGCGCGTTGCCATCCCCGGGCACGGGCGTCGGGGTGCAATTCAGAAATGAACAAATCGGCTCCGCGGCGGGCAACGCGGGCGATCTGCAGCACAAAATTCTCCAGGTTGGATATGTATCCCAGTACAAAGGAGCAGATGACAAGGTCGGCGGAGGAGGCGCGCAGGGGAAGCGCACCGCAGTCCGCCTGCACTAACCGGCTCTTGAGCCCCGGCTTGGCGGCAGCTTGAACCAGCATTTCAGGAGACTGGTCAAACCCGATAGCGGTCTGTGCCCCGGCGGTGAGTACGCGCCGCAGCCAGCGGCCCGTGCCGCAACCCACATCCACGACATCTCTCCCCGGCACCAGCGGCAACAGCATGGGACCGAGAACGCGCTCCTCCAACGCAAGCAGAGGGTTGGGTTCGCTGTCGTAAGTCGGGGCCCAAAGGCTATACGCCTCGCGAGCGGGCAACAGGCGCGGGTTGGTCGAGTAGCTCGGAAAATCCTGCATTCAGACGCTCTCGAACTTGGGCTTGCGCATTTCCACAAAGCGTTGTGCCCAGCGCAGTTCCACAGGCGCCGCATACACACGGGCAAGATAGCGCCACGAACTGAGAGCCTGGAGGGCGCGGCGGCTCCAGGCCGGCATGCGAATGTCCTGGACAGTGGGCCAGCGCGCGGCAACCACCACCTCGAAGTTGTCAATGCGGCGGCGAATTCGGGGTTTCAACCAGGGCGTGTTCGGATCAATGCGCAGGGTGAAGTTCAGCCAGCGCTCGCTGGCCCATTCGTCCGGGGTGGTGGGAAATTCGATTTGCCCGTCCACGTCGCCATACATGTGTTTTTCGCGCTGCGGCACCGGAGTGTAGTGATAAATGATGATTTCGGACCGCGGATTCAGGCGTTTAATCCTGCGCACGAACTCCAGGCACTCGCGCGTATCACGCTCAGGATCGTGGGGATTGCCGATGACGAATGAGAACTCGGGGATGATGTCAAAATGGCGAATGCGTTCGGCCAGTTCCAGGGTCTGGCTGGTGGTAATGCCTTTCTTCATCTCCTTGAGCACCCAGTCGGAGCCGGATTCAGCGCCGAAAAAGATCATGGCGCAGCCGGCCCGCCGGATGGCGTCCAGGGTGGAATCGGAGTAGCGGCCCACGATGTCCACCCGGCCCTCACACCACCAGCGCATGCCCAATGGCGCCAGGCGCTCCATCAGTTCACGGGTGTGATCCTCGCGCAGAAAGAAATTCATGTCGTAAAACTGCACGGAGTCCACCCCATACTCCTTCGCCAGGTGGCGAAGCACAGCCTCAGTGCGCGCCGGAGATTCCATTTTTTCCCGGCTGCCGTACGCGGGCACCACGCCGCAAAAGCTGCATTGGAAGGGGCAGCCGATGCTGGCGTGGTGCGCCGCGGTGCGCTTGCCGAAGAAAGACGGCAGCACGTATTGCTCTGCGCGCAGGCGGTGGTAGGGATACCAGGGAAACGAATCCGGGCCCTTCATCACGCGCTCAAGATTCTTGTGATGAATCCCGTGGGTGTCTTTGTAGGCCAGACCACGAACCGTTTCCGGAGCGCGCTGGCCGCGAAGCACCGCCAGCAGTTCGAGCAGCGTATCTTCACCCTGGCCCCGGACTGCATAGTCTACGTAGCCGGCATTGAGCGCGGCGTCGGTGTAGATGGAGGGGAAGTACCCGCCCCAGGCGATAGGCACGCCGGGAAAACGCGAACGCACAGCGCGGCAGGCAGGGATGGCGGCGACCATCTGTGGTCCCGGCATCACGGTGACGGCGAGCAATTCGACGGGGTAGCGGGAGATCAGATCGCATATAGTCGCGGTCGCATCCGCATCCACATTGCCGTCCACCATCACGTACTCCTCCCGGCCTTCCAGGACGGCGGCCAGGGCCAGCACCGAGAGAGGAAAGCGGCGGCTGCGGGCGCTGGTGGCGCGAGGGTTGAAGAGGATGATCATCCAGCCACCTCGGCGAAGAAAATGTAGAACTTGGACGGTTCACGCCGCCCCAGCAGGCGGGCTTTAACCGGCCGCAGAGCCCATCTCCAGCCATACCACGGCTTGCGGGTTTTCCACCGCAGGTGCAGGCTGCGCGACACCTCATCAAGAGCGGCGGCGGTGAGGAATTCGCGGCTGGCAATGCTGTCGGAGGCGAAGCCGAAAGTTTGCGTGAACTGCCGCTTGCGTTCACCAACCATCCTGCGGCCACTTTCTTCCCGGCGGTAGAAGGGCGAATCGAGGATGAGCAGATGGCCTCCGGGCCGCAGGCAACGGACCGCCTCTCGTATGGTGTTGCAGTAGTCCGGCGAATAGTGCAGCGAAGCATTAAATATGGCGAGGTCAAACTGCCCATCAGCCAAGGGCAGGCGGTCCATTTCGGCCCGAAAGCGAGGAAACAGCCAGCCCAGGCTGCAGTAGTAATGACGCGCGGCGCCAAGGCCATCCGCGTCATTGTCCAGCAAGTCCACCGCGGCAGGGTGATGGCCGCGCTGCGCCAGGCGATAGCTGAGCCAGCCATTGCCTGCGCCAATGTCAAGAATATCCAGCGGCCGCGTGTGGAACTCCTCCAGGGGAGGAAGAACTTTGCGCAGCAGATAACGGAAGCTGACGGAGCGTATGCTCCACTGCCATGCATTGCGCCCGGTCAGATCGGTGAATGGAAGGGAGAGATAATAATCCGGCGCAGGAGAGCCTCGCCCTTCGCGCGCGCGTACTTGCTGGTACTCCTGCATGAACTGCCGGAAGTGCCGTTCGCGATCGGGAGCAAGCGCCTGCCAAACTCCCCGGTGGTTCCTTAGGACGAAGCCGCAAAGTTCGCAGGCAGGCGCGGAGACGGCCGAGGGATCCAGCAAACCCACGGCACGAGTGCAGACCGGACAGCGCGCGAGCAGGCCCGAAGTAGCGGGCTGTGGTTCACTTTTAAGCATGGCGGAACTGCTGCTGGAGTTCACTAAGCCACCCTCCGGAATTTCAAGAGCACGTGGTCTGCAACACCGCGAAGGCCGGGCAGGGAACCGAACTGGCCGTCGAGTTTTGTCGCCAGCCGCAGGAGGCGGGGCAGGCGGCGCGCCTGCGATTCAAGGTAGGACGGTGGCACAAACAGGCCGATGCCCTGCACCGAGATCAGCGAAAACTCTGGCGCGAATAAGCGGCGCAGTTCTCCTGCCTTCGGATAGCGCACGTGAACGAACGAGCCCGGGCTCAATTCGGCGGTGATGCCCCCTTTGTGCAGGCGGCGTAGCGCCTTGGCCGGTTTGCCGTGCGCCAGCCACCAGGCTGTTTCCCACACACAAAAGCGGCTCGCCAGACACAGCACAAGATGACCCAGGGGCCGAACCAGGCGGGCCAGCTGACGCGCCACCTCCCGCAAGTCCTGAACGCAATTCAGGCCGCCGAAGTCAGACAAAACGCCGTCATATACGGCATTCACCGCGTCCAGATCCTCTGTGGCCAGCACTTGAAAGCGTACGGGGAGGGGGCTGCCCGGCCAGAGACGGCGGCTGGCCACACTGACCATGGCGGGCGAAACGTCGAAGGCGTCCACCCGCACACCTCGTTCAGCGAGATAGAGGGCATCGGCCCCGGTTCCGCAGTTGAGCTCGAGCACGTGTTGTCCGGGTAAAAATGTGGCGTCTAATTCCCGCCAGACGGCATTCCGCTGGGCGCGGCCAATCAGCGAGTCGGTGAAGACGCGGTCGTAGGATTCGGCGAGTGAATCGAAGGCGGCGGGCCGCGGCCGGGGGTAAACGTTTGCCGCCATTTCAAGCCTCCGTTTCCGCGTAGCTGACTTGCAATCCCTGGCGAGCGGCGGCGATTTTGGCCTGCAATTCCGCGACGCTGGCTGGCTCGCGCTGTTTTTGCAGGCGGCCCAATTCGACTTCGCTGCGCAGCAGTTCGTCGGCGAATTGAAAAAAACGGCGCGAGTGCCGGCCCCGTATCCGATAATCCCGGTCCGACCCCTGAGCCCACGATGTCGAACTCACCACCCCGGCGGCAACCTCTTCGAAATACGGCGTCCCCTTGATGGGGTAGGCAACCGTGGTGAAGAAAACATCGGGGTCGCTGCGCTTTACATGTTCCACGGTCGCGAAGATGTCGCCGAGTTCCTCGCCCTGGTAGCCCCACATGAGAAACATCCCCGTCTGGATGCCGCGGGATTTGCACAGCGCCACCGCGTTCTGCACCTGCGCCACGGTGACGCCGCGCTCCATGGCATCCAGAATGCGCTGCGAGCCGCTCTCCGAACCGATCCACACCCGGAAGCAGCGCAGCTCGGCCAGCGTGTCCACCACCTTTTCATTCAGCCGGTCGGCGCGGGTTATGCATTCGAAAGGAATCAAGAGTCCGCGCTCTCTTGCCAAAGCGGCATATTCGTTCAACCACCCGTGGTGAATTGTGAACACGTCGTCGGCGAACCAGGCCATATCTGGGGCATAGCGGCCCAGCAGCCATTCCAGTTCCTGCGCCACAGAGGCGGGCTTTCTGCGGCGGTGGGTCTTCCCGAACACCTGGTGGCTGCACCAGCGGCAGCGGTAAGCGCAACCGCGCGCCGTGATCAGCGACACCGATCCCTGGCCATGGTGAGCGCGCCATGTTCGCACGTATTGCTCAATATCCACAGCTTCACGCGCCGGCCAGGGCTGGAGGTCAATATTGGCGATCTGTGCCCGTGGCGCCGTGATGTGAATATTGCCGTCAGGCAGACCAAACGCAATTCCGTTTACGCGCTGCAAAGCCGCGGGCGAGCCCTCGCGCAAGGCGGGGAGCAGTTCTTCAAGTGTGAGTTCACCTTCTCCGATGACCACCACATCAGCGCCCGCGTCCAGGTATTCGCGGATGTAGGAACCCGGCTCCGGCCCGCCGACCAGGGTGCGCCAGCCCGCCTTTTTAGCGGCTGTGAGTATGCGCACCACGTTGGCGCGGGTCATAAGATTCGCGTAAATGCCGAGCACGGAGGGCTGCGTATGCTCCAGCACGAACAACAGCTCCTGATAGCTGGAAAACGTGCTGTCGAAGACCTCGACCGCCAGCCCCTTCCGGCGCAGGTGGGAGCAGAGATAAAGAATCCCCAGCGGAGCATAGGGCTTCATAATCTGGAGCTCCTTGGGATCCTCCCGCAAAAAATAACCGTGTGTGAGTAAAAGGTCCATTATGGCTAGTCCGCAAACTGAGCGGCAGCGGTCATCAATTCGTTGTGTGGGCCTACCGTCGGGCTCTGGTTGCGGCACGTCTTCTCCAGAGTGATCACGCGATCCCAGAGCGTTTGCACCTCAAGCTCAGCCGGCGCGGCGACATTGTCACGGCTCCAGGTCTCGACCTCGGCGTGCAGAGCATCGTGCAGGGCGTGGTAGAACTCATCGGTGTAGGCGCCGCGAAACATCATGGCCAGGTCATCGCTGTCCGACCAGTTAGTCTTAGCCCCCAATTGTGCAACCACGCGCTGGTGAAACTTTGTCCCCGGCAAGGGGTAGGAGACCGACACTCCTATGTCATCCGGACGGGTGCGTCGAACCAGTTCAACGGTTTTCTCAATGTCGTGCCAGGTCTCGCCCGGATACCCGAACTGAAGGAAGTAGCAGGCGCGAATTCCATGCCGCAGCAGATTCTCGCGAGCGGCAGCAATTTGTTCCACGCGCGTATCCTTGTCCATGGCGTCCAATATTTTCTGCGAGCCGGATTCCGCCCCCATCCAGACTTCGGCGCAGCCGGCCCGGCGCAAGGCGGCAACCGTAGGCCGGGTCATCAGATCCACCCGCGACTGCATCTTGAAAGGAACGGCCGCATCCAGGCGCTCCACGGAGCTTGCCAGTTCGCCTGCCCAACTCTGCCTGAGAGCAAAAATGTCGTCGGCGAACCATAGATGCTCCGCGCCGCACTGCTCCTTCAGCAGTTTCATCTCCTGCGCAACGCTTTGGGCGGAGCGAGCATGAAAGGCGCTTCCGTAGATCGGCTTGGCGCACCAGTTGCACCGGTAAGGGCAGCCGCGGCTAGAGACCAGGTTGAGAGAAAAGAAGCCGTGCGCGCTCTTCCACGCCTTACGATAAGGTTCCAGGTCAACCAGGTCGCGCGCCGGAAACGGCAGGGTGTCGAGTTCGCGAATCAGAGGCCGCGCAGCGCTGCGCACCAGGTTGCCATCCGGCGCGCGCAGGAAAGCAATCCCGGGAATGCGGTCCCAGTCTGGCCAGTAGCGGCCAAGCCGGGCTTGCGCGACCTCCAGCAGCGTGTTTTCGGCTTCGCCCAGCAGCACGCATTCACAGCCGCGCTGCAGATATTCCAGTGCATTGTCGGAGGCGTCCGAGCCGTTCACGACCACCGGGATTCCCGCCGCGCTGGCCGTACGAATCATGCCGAAGGCCACCTCGCGCATGCGGCTCAGGCACATCTTGGAGAGAAAATTGAAGCTGTCTTCGTAGATGGCTACCAGCTGCGGACGGTAACGCTCCAGGGCGGAGGCGAAGCCTTCTTCAGGATTGTTCAGCATGGTGTCGAACACCGCCACCGACAAGCCATGCTGCCGCAGCAATCCGGCGGCATAAAGCGTCCCCAGAGGCGGGTAGGGCTGCATCTTGCGCACCTGTTTGCGGTCGTAGAACAGGTGGTAAGAATGAGTTAGCAAGACGTCAACCAAGCATTGCCTCCTGCATCAGCAGACCTCATCCATGCTGTGACCCAATGGCTGCCCGGTAAGCAGTGAGCGGCGCGTTACCAGCTTTTCCGCGCCGCGCGCCAGCCAAAGTTCCCAGGGGAACGCCAGGTGGTTGGTGCGCACCCGCCAGCGCACGGGCGCGGTCAGCATGCGCCGTAACCCGGTCCGCAGCCACGGCGAATTCTTCGTGGCCTTGCGAATCTGGTTGTGCAGCAGAAAAAACTCCAGCATGCTGCGCAGCCGGCGCAGTTCCTCGCCTTGCAGCCAGGGCAGGACGTTTTGCCCCAGCGGCAGCTCCACCCACTCCTCCAGCGATTGTGGTTCACGCACGCCCATTGCCCGCAGTTGCGGCCAGATGTCTATCCCGGGATAGGGGGTAAAAATATTGGGCGAGAAGCTGACATTCCAGAATTGCCGCGCAATGTCACCCATAACGCGAAAGGTCTCAATGCGGTCGGCTTCAGTTTCGCCGGGATAACCGAAAATAAGATTGAAGGTGAGGTGGATGCCGGCTCTCTGCGCCTTGCGCGCCGTCTCATACATCTGGTCAATGCGCTGGTGCTTTTTGTTCATGAGCGCCAGCACCTCCAGAGAGGCCGATTCAGTGCCGAAGCCCATGTGGGTAACGCCACTGGCCGCCAGCACCTGGACTTCCTCGTCGCTCATACGGCAAAGAAAATCGGTGGACGCCTGGAAGGTCCAGCGAAAGCGCACGCCGGAGTCGAGGATGCCGCCGGCAATGGCTACGGCGCGGTGCACATCCACCGGGAAATTGGAATCGAGGAGCGCGATTTCCTCGGCGCGGTAGCGTTGTGCCAGCTCCACCATTTCCGCCACTGCGCGCGAGGCGGCCAGCGCGTTGAATCGCCGGCTGTAGAACACCTGGTCAGTGCAGTAGTGGCAGGCATACGGGCAGCCAACGCTGGTGGCGTAAGCCAGCTTGCGGACGCCGCAGATGCGCGCGTAAGCGTAGTGGTCGGCCAGGTGATAAGCCGGCAGCGGCAGCTGGTTGATGTTGACCACCGGCCGCTCAGCTTCGCTGACCACTCTCCCGCCAGTCTTATGGGAAGTGCCGCGCACTCCCTCGAGCCCCTCGCCATGCGCCAAACGCTCTACGACCTCGACGAAGGTCAACTCTCCCTGCCCGCGAACCACCGCATCCACAAAATCGGGACTCAGGGTTTGTTCCGGCAGCAGCGTGGGATGCCATCCCCCGAAAATCACCGGGAGATGCGGATGCTGCTGCTTGGTTTTTTGAGCCACGCGGATGGCGCCGCGAATCATGGGACCGGTCAATACTGAAACTCCCAGGCAGACCGTTTCCGGGTCGGCCACCTCCTGGGCGATTCTCTTTTCGTAATCCGCGGTGATCGCAGCATCAATGACGGTTACCCGATAACCTGCTTCCAGCAGCGGCGAGGCCAGCGCCAGCAGACACATGGGTGCGCTCAGTGGCGGGCCATCGTACCGGGGA